>JABFSB010000298.1 GCA_013140875.1 Acidobacteriota bacterium | reverse complement strand
CTCCAATTCGCGCCGGGAGCCCGGACGGCCCGTCCGGGCGTGGCTGACGTTCTCCCGACCCGAACACACGCGGACGAGCCGTCCCGCCTCCAACGCATCCCGCTTCCCGGCCATATCCGCAGCCTCTCTGAAACCCTCTCTAGGAGCGGGAGAATCGATATAAGCATTCCGTCTATGAGCATCATCCGAACGCGTTTCGAGTGACGGGTGAAGATGCTTTTATGGAGAAGGTGAATTACATTCATCTCAATCCCGTAAGGGCTGGATTGGTGAAGCATCCGGATGACTATCTATACTCCAGCGCCCGGATCTGGCATCGGCGTGCTTTGGAGAATGAACCGCTGGCGGTGGATATCGACAAGATCAAGTGGAGAGCGGCGGCGTAGCCGCGAAGAGTTTTTGCGGCTGCTCGGTGAAGCATAGCTTCACCGCAAATAGAGCGGCGAAGCCGCAAGAAAACGCATCGACGCACTGACTTTGCCGGGGTTGATGTCGGACTGTTGCGAGTTCGAAAAATGAATATGCGCGTCGGCACGCTCGTAAAATGTTGGATCGATCTTCAAGTGTTCAGCCTTTTCCATACCATGAGTTCCTCCTCACCGCTCGATTACTTTCTCTTCGGGCTGTGCCCGCCTATTTGCGGAAAAGCTCTGCTTTTCCGAGGCGGTTCCAATTTAGATACGCGGCTACGCCGCCCGTTTGAAAGCGAAGAGCGGCGGCATAGCCGCGAAAGAATAGAGAGCTATCCGGTGAAGCAGAGCTTCACCGCAAATAGAGCGGCAAAGCCGCAAGAAAACGCATCGAGGCACCGACCTTGCCGGGGTTGAAATCGGACAACTGCGAGTTCGAAAGATAAATATGCGCGTCGGCACGGTCGCAAAAAGTTGAATCGATCTTCAGATGTTCAGCCTTTTCCATACCGGAATACTAGCTCATCTCGCTTCCGGAAACTATCTCCTTCGCAGTGCGGTCAGGCTTGCCTGACCGTCGCGGGCCAAAAAGAATTCTCCCCGGGTCGGTTGGGCGCTCAGCCGACCTGGGGAGAGATTTGGAGCGCCCTCAAATGATTGCAGAAAAGCACGCCCGATACTATGCTCTCCCGTTCTAAAATTGAGACTGTTTCAATCTAACTGTCCTGACGAATCACTTTTGATATGGTACAAACGGCTTGGCCAGTGCAACTATTCCACTGGGCGATAGGTCATGAGCATTAATTAGTTCTTGAACATGAGCTTCGGACAGATCGTTTAGGTCTTTACTACGAAGCTCTTGGAAAAACGTGCGTATTCTTCTCCTGAGTGCTTCAAGTCCTAGTCTATCCATAACCCTAACCGACGGATCTGTGAAACTAGCTGCTCTCCCGAGTTTTTTGGTTGGGATTATCATTATTTTGTCTGCATTCGCGCCGTAATAATTCGTTTCAAACCAGTTGCACGAGGTATTCATCTGATCAGCCTCATATTTACTTATTTCCTGTCGAATCAAGTCGACTTCGCTTTTGCATTCGACGATAAGATAGTCGGTATCGTTGAGCGCCCACAAATTATCTGGCCCTGCCTTCCAATGTTTTTCCGGTCGTTCTCCTACGAATCCTAGGATAGTCGCGAGATCATCGATCGCTGCCTCAAATCTATCTGCCTTAACACCGAAACTTAAGGACGAAAGCACATCGTCTAGATCGACAGAGAGCTCTTCAAACGAAGGAAATTTTCGTATCCAGCCGATAATGTTCTCCATTCGCCGCTGATTGACGAGAGAAATCTTCTTGAAGACCATCCCGGTCCTAGGTTTGAGGAGGAACCGGTTCTTGCCGTGCGCGGTAACTTGCGTCTTGTTAGATTCAATCCTTTCGCGTGCATTCAAATACCTTGCGATTTCCTGCAAGTACCAGCCTTTATCGAGCTCGTCGAATGTGTTCTGATCTAGCATTGTTTGGAGAACTCGGACCGCACCGTCGATATCCCCGCGTTGGAACAGCTTTTCCGCCTCGTGTTCGCTTTCAAAGACGGTTAAGGCGAATTCATCGGCGCTAGACCCGGACACCGCGTCCATTCGCTCGATATAAAATGCCTTCCAGTCCTCGTCACGCCGTAGACACTGGTTGATCAGATGAATCAACGCCCTTTCAGGGTTGGTCCCACCTTCAATTTCCTCACGGGCTAGCGCGGCGATCTCAAGGCCGATGTCAATCTGTCTGTTCGTTTGGTTCGAAAGATGCTTCCTCGGTTCTAAGCTTCTAATACTTTTGACCAATTCCTCGCCTATAACAACAATAACGCAAAAGTCCTTTTCACCTCGAACACTACGGCCGAGACCTTGCTCAATTGTACGAGCGGAACGTATCGCTGTTATTTGGCTTGAGGCTCGACAGTTTTCTGAATGTCGGTCGACAAGATTTTCAGAATATGGTTTAGAGTCGAACACGAGAATTCGGCATGCGTTATCTGGAAGATCAATACCATCGTACCGGTTAACAATCACAAGCGTGTTTTCTACGTTTCCCGACTTAAGCTGTTCTATCGATCCTTCGATTGAGTCACCAGTAGCCACTACCGCCCCATAGGCAGTCCAGGACTCAGCCTTCTTGAAGCTGGGGACGAGAGCAACCGTACCGAATTTTCTCTCTTTCGATGTGCCGAAAAACTTCACCATCGCCGGCTGATCGAAGGCTTCGTTGATCAGCGACGGAATTAATACCATCTTCTCCCCTGACCACTTTTCATCAGGCAACATCAGTGGATTCGCAATCGTTTCCCTACTTAATCCCAGTCCCTTAACGAGGAAAGCATCATTTGTTACTGTTGCTGACATAAAAACTCGATGCTTGGCATTCGCGTAGGTTCCAAAAAGGTGTAAGGGTGGAAGATAAGGTTCGATCTCCAAAGCTTCACCACCGACGACACATTGACAGTTAACCAAGTCATTTTTCAGGATCTCCCAAGCGAATTTAATGGCCTTACTTTCTGAATTCCTTGCCAAGACTGCCAAAATCTCGTCTTGTCGCTCACGCCATTCCCAATATGGAACCGGCAAAATGTCGTTACGACTACCCGAAACGATGTCCGCAAAGGTACCTGCTCCTTGTTCTCTTAGCGACGCTTCGAAGAGTGCTCGAATGTCCACATAGGCTTGGCTTTCCTTCTCGATTCGTATCCGCAGTGAGTCGCGTATTGCATCAACACAAGCATGTGCGTCGTCCAACACGATGGTAGCCACAGGTTGGGAATACGGACTCAGGCGGAATTTTGTCAAGCCGTTGAATAACTTGTGGACAGTGCTAACGAGTATTGATTGTCCATCCAAGAACTCTTGTGGAAAGTCGTCATCCATCTCGCAGACTTTGAAGCCAAATTCTGCCGCCTGCTTGGTCGTTTGCTTGACCAAATGTTTATTCGGGCAAAGGTAGAGGGCAGGAGACTCGCCGTCATTCACGACCGATTGAAGAATCAACAGGCCGAGGAGAGTCTTGCCCTGACCCGTGTGTAACTTGAGAACAACGTCTCGTTTGTCTCGATAATTGGAAAACCAGTCGTCGAGGATCGTTGCTTGCACATTTCTAAGAGGACCCTTATCACTGCTACGATCCAGTCCATCGTAAATTTCGGAAGGAATTACTGGATTTGGTGCGGGTTGGTTTCCAAGTCTCTTTCTGAAATCGACCATTAGCTTAGTTCTCCATAAATTGAGCAAGAGAGGCTTCGCCTGCTGCCCGACGACGCTTTTTGTTTTACAAACAGTTAAACCGCAACTGTCCGCAAGTTGGGAGGCTTGCGTCGGCTCTTTATCCCAGGTTGTTGTTTTCGGAGTTGTCCGGATTCGACACGGGCGTTTTTACTCCGTTAATTTCTCGAACGTGATGATCGGGATAGTTTCCACGCTCGATCTCCCGAACGAACTGATTGCGCGTCATGTTCGATCCGGTGAAATTATCGTGAAACCTTTCATTTCGTCCTGAATCACTCTCCTGCGTCACGGTTACTCGCTTAGGCATATCAACCTCCAAATTGAAAAGCTCCGCCCTGTTTTCCTAGAGCGAAGCCTTCGAGGTTTCAATTCGGGAGTCGAGAACCCGTGAAAATCTGAACGTTCTACGCGTACCTAGTGGGCGAACCAATTCGGGCTAATTAAGAACAGCACGAATCGTAATAATCCGAATATATTGTGGCCGAAGTGGTTGGTCAACTCAAAATATTGCGGTCGTTTAGCGGCGAGTTCGCGGA
>JABFSB010000261.1 GCA_013140875.1 Acidobacteriota bacterium | reverse complement strand
TGATACGAACCCGCAGTGTATTTCCTTTTACACCCAGGCACAGTCGGCGGCTCTCGATCCGCAAGGCGTTGGCGTAAACCAGTCTTTGTTGTCTTTTATCAACGGACGTTATCCGGTTGCGAACGACACAAGCGGCGGCAACGGGCTGAACACAGGCCTGCTGCGGTTCAACGCTCCGGTCGGGTTGAAGTACGACACGTACACGACCCGCATTGATGGCAACATCAGCGACAGACAGCGTGCGTTTGGCCGCCTCACGCTGACGCGAAACGACAGCACAAACGCCGAACAGCTTTTCCCCGGCGACCTTGACAGCGAAAAGCTGATCGACAAAAGTTATCAGCTTGTCGGGGGTCACACGTGGATCGCATCAGCTGCAATTACTAACCAATTCACCATCGGCGTGTCGCGGCAACTATGGGATTTTCCGGTTCCAAGCTCGGCGGCGGCTCCGTCGATCTTTACGTTTACCCCGTTCCAGAATCCGTTTGCGGACATCAGTTTTCAGAGTCGCGATGTGATCGTGCCAACGATCCGCGACGACGTGACGTGGACGACGGGCCAGCACACATTCTTTTTCGGCGGACAGTTCAAGCCGATACATCAGAAATCGGTGCTGATCAACGATTTCAATTTTGCGACGATCGGCCTCGGCGGCAATACGAACGCGTTGAACGCGTCGCTGCGGCCGACGAATATTCGTCCGGGCAGCACCACCGCGTCGACGAACTGGGACACGATCTTTCCGTTCCTGCTCGGCCGGCTGGCTCAATTGAATACGAACTATGTCTACGATCAAGATGGAACACTGCAGCCGTTAGGCACCGGCAAGGCGCGTGACTACGTTTACAACGAGTACGAACTCTACGTGCAGGACAACTGGAAGCTGCGCAGCGACCTGACGTTCAACGCGGGCGTGCGATGGCATTTTTATCCGGCTCCGTATGAGAAAAACGGATTTCAGTCCGGCAACACGGTCGATTTTGACGAGTTGCTGCGGATAAGGACCGCGAATGCGCTGGCCGGAATCAGCGGAGACGACGCCGAGCCGCTGCTTACATACGACCTGATCGGCAAGGCAAACAACGGCCGTCCGCTTTACGAAGCCGACTGGAACAACTTCGCTCCACGGATCGGTTTTGCGTGGAATCCGTCTTTCAAGGGCGGCGTGATGGGAATGCTCTTCGGCGACCGAAAGACCGTGATTCGCGGCGGAGCTTCGCAAGTGTATGACCGCGTCGGCGGTGCGCTGACGTTTGTTCAGGACCAGAACTCTTATATTTTCGACAATGCTGCATCGACCGCATTCGGCGGTCTGAATCCGCGAACGGCGTTGCTGAACGATCCGCGTTTTAACGGCATCGGCACGCTTCCGTTCCAGAACACGGCACCGGTCAGCGTTCGCCCGTTCACGCCCGACCCGTTCGGTCAGGCGAGCGGCCAGTTTAATTATGCGGTCGCGCAGAACTTCCAGATACCGTATTCGTATCAATGGAGCTTCGGCGTACAGCGTGAGCTGCCGGGGAATATGCTGATCGATGTTTCATACGTCGGCCGTCGCGGGAAGAAGCTTTTCTCGCAATCGGATGCGGCGCAGATCGTCGATTTTCGTGATCGGGCTTCGGGCCAGTTTATGCTTGCGGCCTTCAATAACCTGCAGGCCCAGTTGGGAGCCGGCGGTGCGATCACGGCCCAGCCGTGGCTGGAAAATCAAATCGCGCCCTTAGCAGCGGCAAATTATGGCCGGACCTGTACGCAGATCGGAACTGATTTTCTTGGGTTCAATCCGGCGAATTGTACGGAACTGGTCGCGGGATTTCTTCCCGACCTCGTAACTGTCGGCGGCTCGGCCGATTTGGTTTCGACGCTGTTTTCGAACGGCTTGCTCGATTCCAACGTGGGTTTAGGCCGTCAGTTTACGGTGAATGCGTATGTGACCAACCAGGGCGCTTCACAATATGACGGATTGCTGGTGAGTCTGCGAAAACGCTTTTCGAACGGGTTTCAGTACGACGCAAATTACACATGGTCGCACGCGATCGATAATCAATCGAACGTAACGAACGCGGTGATCGAGGGCTTAATGTACAATGCGCTCGACCCGACCGCGGGACGCGGCAATGCCGATTTCGACATCCGTCACCTCTTCAATGCCAACGCCATTTGGGACCTGCCCATCGGCCGAGGACGCGCAATTGGCAGCAACTGGAACAAGTGGGCCGATGCTTTGGTCGGCGGATGGTCCGTCGCGGGTATTTTTACCGCTCGTTCGGGCTTGCCGTTCACGTCATATTCGACCGCGTTTCCTGTCACAGTGTTCACGCCGGATAACGGAGTGCCGTCGGTTTTGAATAGCAGCAACGCAAATTTTGCCGTCAACATTCGCGATGTCGGCAGCGGCATTCAGTACTTTGCCGATCCGGCCGCGGTACAGGCAGCCTTGCGTTATCCGCGGCACGGCGAGGTTGGCAACCGCAACATTTTCCGGAACGAAGCTTACTGGAATATAGACATGGTCGTTTCGAAGAAATTCAGGATGCCTTGGTCGGAAAGCCATAACCTGACGTTCCGTGCCGAGGCCTATAACCTGACTAACAGCAACTTTTTCGGACCTCCGGACCTTACGTTCAACTCCGCCAATTTCGGAAGAATTACGACGGTCCAGAGCAACCCGCGCGTCCTGCAGTTTGCACTGCGTTACGATTTCTGATCGACGAAGCGCAAACGACTTTGTCCATCACACTCAGCCTCCGGTTTCGGCCGGGGGCTTTTTACTTGTTTCGAAATAACGAATAAGGGACAACGAATGGCGAATAGCAAAATCGCGGCTGGCGATTTACACTCGTGTCAATGTCGCTCACAGCTCTTGTTTTGTTAATTTTACTTTTTCTCCTCACGAGTATCGTCGGCGTTGTGACGGGGAGTAATTCGCTGATTACCGTACCGGTGATGTTCCAGTTCGGCATTGACGAAAAGGTGGCGGTGGCGACCAATATGTTCGGGCTGACGTTTATGGCGGTCGGCGGAACGATTCCGTTCGTGCGGCAATCCAGGATCGATTATCGAAAAGTTTCGCCGTTGATCGTGCTGACTATGATCGGCTCGGCGTTGGGCGCCGCTTTGGTTGGAGCGATCACGAATCAAAGCCTGAAGTTGATCGTATCGGTCGCGATGATACTGGTTGCCGTGTTTACCTTCTTTAAACAGGGAGGATCGAGTGATGCTGCGGAATCGAAGAACCCTGCCGCTATCGCTCCCGGTTCTGACAGGATTGCGTTGGTTTACGCGCTGACTTTTCTTTTGGCGATCTACGGCGGGCTTTACAGCGGCGGTTATGTGACGATCTTGACCGCGATGCTGGTCGCATTTTTTGCGATGCCGTTCGGCGAGGCGGTCGGTTCGACGAAACTTATAAACGTATTCTCATCGCTGATTGCGACGATTGTTTTTATCTGGCAGGGTTTGGTCGATTATAAACTCGGCCTGATCCTTGGCGTGACGATGTTTATCGGAGCATATATCGGAGCGCATTATGCCGTGAAGATGAACGAGGTGTGGCTGCGGCGAATATTCCTCTCGACCGTTTTTCTGCTCGCGATAAAAACTCTATACGATCTTTCGGCCCTGTTATTCCAGCGGTGATTTAGGTTTGCTCTCAATACGCCTGACTGACGCGGGCGGTTTACCCTGCGTGGTGGTTGCGGGTTTCGCGGTATTTGCTGCCGGTGTTGCGGGCTTGTCGCCTTGTGGCGGTTTGACCGTTGTATTTGCCGGTGCCGAGGTTTGCGTATTCACATTCGCTGCCGTTTTCGGCGTGGGCGTCGGCTTTGTTGCCGCATCCGTGTTGGCGGGGACAGGCACAAGTATCACGCCGTTCGGGTCGTTCGGCATGAACGGGCTGCCGGTGTTTGGGTCGATGCTGTAGTATTGTCCGGCCGGCGGAATGTAAACCGGCGGAGGCGCCCCGGCGGGTGGAGCGCCGCCTGCGGCCCACGGATTGTAATTGTCACCGCCGCCAAGCGTTTGCGGCGGCTGGGCAATGATGTCACTGCTGCTCATCGAACCGGGCAGTGAGTTGGGCATCGAGATCAGATTTTGTTCTTCGGCACCGGTTGCAGGATTTATCGGCTGAACCGGCTGGCCGTTTGCGTCCGGCTGAAGCTGAGTGATCGGAATGGTCTGCTTGCTCGACGTTGCATAGATCAACGCGGCGGCGAGGACACCGATGCCGAAGATCATTGCG
>JABFSB010000289.1 GCA_013140875.1 Acidobacteriota bacterium | reverse complement strand
ACCCGTCACTTTCACCGGATTACCCTGGAGCGTGGTCGGCGCGAATTTCGAATTATCCGCGGCGATCTCGGCGGCTTCGGCCAGCGAGGTGTGTTGTGCCTTTGAAGTGCAGGCGGAGATGACCTCGCCGTTTTCTCCGAGCAAGACTTCTACATCCACCGTACCTTCGGCGTTGGCCTGTCTAGCTTCCGCCGGATATCGCGGTTGGGCGAGATTCAGGGCCTTGCCGTTTATGACGCCGCCATTGATCAGCCGTGCCTTGCCCGGAGCAGGCTTTCCGCCGAAAAATTCTGCTTTGAAACCGTGAGCGGTCTTGAGGGCTTCAAACTCCGCATCCATTTTTGCTTTTCGATACGTACAGCGTGCCCGGTAAAATGCCGTCGTAAAGTCAGGTAAATCCGTAGTTTTGGAAGCGGAATAAGTTTGGAGTGCACGATCGTATTGCTCGGCCGATTTCTTGTAATCGCGCTTCCAAAAATTGATGTTGGCCAGCGAGGCTAGTGCGAATCCCATCGAAGCTGAGTTAGGTTCGGACTTCTCCCGCTGTTCGATCGCTTCTTTCAAAAGGCCTTCGCCGAGCAGAAGATCACGTTTCATCTTCAGCCCGGCGAGGCTTTCGAGAAGCTCGGCAAAATTCCCCGCGTCTGCTTTGCTGAGAGTAGTCTGCTTTCTAAAGATGTCGGCAGCGTCTTCAAGCGAATTTTCAGCCGACTTCGCATCGCCTTTTGCCGCTTCGACAAACCCTCGATTCTTCAACGCCTTTGCCGTGGCAAGGTCCTGCTTCCCAAACTTTGCGACCGACAGTTCAACAATCTTGTTGGCTGCGATCAAAGCCTCGTCATAGTTCTTTGCCGAATAAGCCTTTGTGAGTTCGGCACTGACTTTTTTTATCTCGTCGTCCGATATGCTCTGAGCCGACAAAGAAGACATTGAAAGAAAAAGTATCGTGATAACTACGAAAATTCTGGACATAAACTACGTGGACTCCATAATTTAATTTCGATACTCGATCGATACTTCATTTTAACATGTTCTCGTTATTACGCGTTCGGATAACCCGCCTCTTCAAGCGCTCTGGCAGGTGACAGGCCGATCTGCTTCTTTAACAAAATATTCTCCAGCCGTTCGCGGTCCGAAGATGGTGACGGGTCTTCCCAATTCGTTTTGAGACGGACGTCGTTGTGGCCTTCGATCATTAGCGCAAATTCCATCAGGTCGGCCCAGACTTGGCCGAACGATTCCTGGCGGTCGCGGACTTTGGCGAGGAAGCGGGTCTCACTTTTTTTGAGGGTTTCGCCGCTTGGTTGGCCGCGCATATGCGGCATCAGGTAGTGGAGCGGCGTACCGGTGACGCTGGCGATGTCGATGCGGAAGCTGTCCTTTACTTTCAGGAACTGATCGAGCGCGGCGGTTTCGAAATCGCCGAAACGCGAGTTCGGGTCCTGGGCTATCCAAAGGTGATCGACGCCGGCTTTGAACGGTGCGATCGGTTTGCCGTCGGGACCTGTCTCGACCTCGATGCCGGCGACCCAGCGTTGGCGATATGCGGAATACTCCATCGCGACCAGCATATCGAGAACCGACTTGTTAAGGCCGTCCTGGATCGGGATCGCGTCCTCAAGCTCGGAGCGGCCGGGCATTCCAAGGTCTGCGTTATTTGCAAAATGGAAGACCGGGACGATGCCGTAGGGATTGTTCAGAGTGCTCGCTTCAGCGTGATCTTCGGCGTGCGGCGATGACAAACTAAAGCTTGAACTCTGAGCGAAAGGCACGAACTCGGATGCTTCGGGCAGGAAGCCTTCGCTCTCTTTTGCCGTAATGTATTTTTCGATTCGGTCGGCGAAATAGAGGTTGAGACGGGTCCGCTTATCGGCGGTGCGCCAGAATTTGGCGGCACTCTCGACGCGGCCGGGCATTTCTTCGTCGTATGAAACGGCAATCTGTGACGCTGTGTTCGGGAAGATCGCCGGGCGGCCGTTCGCGTCCGGCCAGACGATCGCAAAGGCATCGCCGTTCTTGAGAGCTTCTTTATGTATCTCGCCGGAGCGAAGGCCCATGCGGTTGGCGTCCCAGATGCGGGCGACATCGGGTCTAAAGTCCCGTGACCCAAAACCCGGGTCGACGCTTTCGACGGCAAAGCCCGTGATCCTTAATTTGTCCTTTACCGCGTCGCACACAGCCGGGCAGAGGTTCATCGCGAATTCGCGAAACTGTGAGCCGAAGGCGTTGACGAATTTTTCGGTCGCGAAACTCAGTTCGTGGATGCCGCTGTAATAGCGTTCGAATTTTGCATAGCGGCGGTTGCTTGTTCTTAGGTTTTCTATTGCTGTTTCAATTTGAATATTCATATGGATTTTCTTTGTGTGCTTTGTGCCTTCACTTTGCGCTCTTTGTGTTAAAGGGTTTTTCAACACGGAGGACACAAAGGGAAGACACAGAGAGCACGGAGTTATTTCAAAATGCTTGAGACGGCGACGCCGATCAGGATGTCGCCGATGCGTTTCCAGGGTGATGATTTTCGGCGTTTGAGTTCGGCGATGAGTTCGTCCTGTTTTGCGAGGGCAGCGTCCTTGGCGGCGATCGTTTCATTCTTGGCTGAGACGGCGGAGCGTAATGCTTCGTTTTCGGCCCGGCGGGTCTCATTTAATTCTTTGAGAAGCGTTTCGGTCCGTTTTGCTGTTTCGAGCCGTTCATTAAGCGCGCGGTTCTCGCGTTCGAGAGCGTCGATCAGTTTGCGTGAAACAGCGAGTTCTTCGGCCGCGGCGGCACACGCGTTGACTGTAAGAACCCAGTCGCCATCGCTCCCGGTTCTGACATTACGCTCACTGGTGACAGGGATGGCCGAGGTCGGCGAGTTTGGCGCAGAGTTCGGCGGTTGTGCTTTCGATCCGTTGGACAGTGCGAGCACGGCCGACGCTGAGACGAGCGTTGTCAGTATTATTTTTGAGAGTTTTGAGTTCTTCATCCTGTTGTGACGCGATCGACCGCAGGGCCGAAAGCGAATCCTCCAAATAATCAATTTTTTGTTTGTACTCGGCGGTGCGTTGTTCAAGTTCGCGGGCCGCCGTTTCGGTTTGTTCGGCCGCGGCCTTGGCTGCTTTCGATTCTTGCTCGAATCTTTGGATCTTTCTGTTTGACCAATGCGATGCAAAAAGTGTGACCCCGGCGAAAAATACCACCGCGGTGATGACCAGGTAAATCTTGGCTTTTAGGGGAATCATCGGTTATCGCTCCTTTCTTCTTGCGCCTCTTTTTCCGTGGTCCGGTTTCGGGCGGCTAAGTTAAGACCGACCACGGAAGGAGAGGAAGAAGATGAAGATGCATCTCCGTTAACACTTGCCTTTCTACCGGCTGGGATGGTCTCCGGTTGCGGGGCACACTCGCTACCGTTCGTGTTTCTGCCTGTGAGGTAGATTTGGAGCATTACGTCGATTGTTTTGCCGATCGCGAAGAAGAGCACCGGCAGGACGATGGCCGAAAGAAGTGTGACCCCGGTTTCGGATGCGGCGGCGGCGAGCAGCGGCGAGCCGGCACTGAGCCAGGCGATGAAAATGTTCTTTACGTCATTCATTGTTGGTTGGGACGGAGGTCATCGGGCCGCTCCGTCTGCGGCATAAGAAAAAGAAGTCCCGACATTTCGCGGATGCGTCCGAGCGCGAATTGCCGGTAGAGATAAATGACCATCAGCACGGCGGCGATGACGGCGACGGCGAGCCAAACGTCGCGCGGCAGGCCGATAAAAAATGAGACGACCGCCCAGAAGGCTTGCCATGCGGTGCCGGCAACGGTCGTCCAGAGGGATTTCGCCGAATCGGCCCGGGTCACAATTGTGCGCAGGGCCGATTCGATCCGGTCGTATTTTGCAAAGGCTTCGGCCAGATCATCGCCGATCCGTCTCACACCGTCCGAAGAAGTTTTCGGCGGCCGGGCTTGGGGTGCGGGGAACGCGTCGCCGCGTTCTGGCAGGAGAGGTTCTGGCGGGTTGGTTGAAGAGCTTGTAGAAATTGGCGGGTGCCCGGCCGCCGAAGTTGTGACGCCGAACGAATTCGGCGGAAAGTGAGACGCGTTAAGTGCAAATCCGTTCACCTTAAGCGGCAGCTCAAGGTGCCAGTTGCCAGCGATGATCTGCGCAAGAAAGAAGGACGTTCGATAGGCCGTTGGCCTGAGACGAGGAACGCTTCGAAGCCAGTCGTGACGCGCTTTTACATAAGCCGTGATCCAGCGTTTTTCAAAGTCGCGCGAA
>JABFSB010000078.1 GCA_013140875.1 Acidobacteriota bacterium | reverse complement strand
CCGCAGTACATGTCGCCGGAACAAGCCCGGGGCCGACAGTTGGACGCGCGGACGGATATTTTCAGTCTCGGAATTATCATCTTCGAAATGGCCGCGGGACGGCCTCCGTTTTCCGGCGGAAGCATGGTGGACGTGATCGCGGCGATCATCAGCAAAGACACGCCGCGGCTTGAAGACCACTTGGCCGATCCGCCCGAGACACTTCGCCGTGTCGTGGACAAAGCGTTACGCAAAAACGTCGCCGAACGCTACGGCACGATGGACAGCCTGATGTCCGATCTGAAAGAAGCCCAACGTGAACTGGCCGGCCGGGTCTACGACGGAAAGGTCACGGGCGGGGCCGAAGTCCGGACGACATTGCAGAACACGGCTGAGACCGAGCCGTATAAATTTCAACACTGGAATACCGTGTTCGCGGCCATCGCGCTTGTCTCGGCCGGTTTGCTGCTGTGGTGGTACGTTGGTTCGGCTTCCCGATCGGGTCCGGCATCGCCGAGCGCAATGCGCACGGTTCCGATCACAAGCTGGAGCAGCGAAACGGGTGAACTAAGCTCGTCGGCCTCCTTCTCGCCGGATGGGAACATGATCGCGTTCGGCTCGACCCGCGACGGCTCGACCGAGATATGGCTGAAACCGACCGCCGGCGGAGACGCGATACAGATCACCAAAAACGGATTTTTTAATCAATATCCGGTTTGGTCGCCGAATGGGCAGGAGATCGCGTTCTTTTCGAAACGCGGCGAAAGCAAAAGCATCTGGCGAACTTCGTTTACCGGCGGCGAACAAATCGAGATAACCGGAGGTATCGATGACACTTCCCGGCCGATTCTCTGGGGAAAGAGCGGAAAGATCTATTTTCAGGACGCGAATGAATTATTCGCTATCGACGAGCGTTCCAGCCAAAAGACGAAGCTGACCGATTTTGCAGCAAAGGGCGTAAAACCGCGCGTTATCGAAGTCTCGCCGGATGAATCCACAATCGCCTATGCGGTGCAGGAAAACGAGGACTGGAAGATTCGCACGTTGGTGTTCGGCTCCGATGCCGGAACGGAGATCGCGACGTCCAAGGACCAAATCGATTACATTGCCTGGCGGCCGGACGGTAGATCGCTGATCTTTAGCATGTCGGTGGATGGTGCCTTTCAGCTTTTCGAGGCCGGACCAGGTAGCGAAAAACCGATACAGATCTCGAACGGCAACCTCGATTTCTTTGTGCAGGATATCTCTTCGGACGGGTTGAAGATACTCTATGGATCGGTTAGTGAAACGTCGGATGTCTGGAGCGTCGGGACCGAGAATGCCAGCGAAACAGTGATCGCAAGCGAAGTTGCCGCAGAATACTGGCCCGACGTTTCGCCCGATGGGAAAAATGTTGTTTTTCAGTCGGTAAAGCAAGTTGGCCGAGCTTACGGCGGATCGATAAATATTGAAAATATATCCGGCTCCGTTAATTCGCGTGTTATCTCGCAAACAGGATTCTCACCCGTTTGGTCGAATGACGGGCAGTGGATAGCTTTCTTCAGACGTACCGACGGACAGATCGGGTTATGGCGAGTGAGGCCGGGCGGCGATGAAGCTTCGAAGATGGCCGACGCCGGAGTTTATGCGCCGAACTACACCGCCACGCCGTATTTGAAGATCGGCACGAATCATTTTGCCTGGTCGCCGGATGACTCGTTGCTCGCCTACTCAGCATCTGCGGACGGCGTTTCGAACATCTGTATCGCCGATATCAGTGCGTCCTCCGCAGTCAAGGCAACGAAGAATGAAGATAAGGATGCGGTACTCTCCAATCCTGTCTGGACGCGGGATGGAAAGGCCCTGTTGTTTGTGACCGCTCCTGCCGCCACTACGCCAACAAAAAAAATCTTTCGGATATCTGTCCACAACTTGGAAAATTCATCGGAACGAACGCTTTTCGAATCGAACGAACGATTCCGTTTGCTTGGGCTGGCAAGCGGGGGAAATGAAGCACTAATCGCGCAAAGGGCCGATCCTGGCGGGTTGACGCTCGTCGTCGACTCGACGACCGTATTCTCGGTCTCGTTGGAAACGGGTGAGAAAAAGCTGCTCAACACGTTGACCGACGCGTACTTTCACAACATTCACCTTTCCCGCGACGGCTCGACACTTGCTTTTGTCTCCCGCCGGGATAACACAACAGCATTGTGGACCGTGCCGGTCAACAGCGGTACGCCAAAACGAATGCTCGTAGAAAATGATCCGAAAATCCTTTTCTCAAGCCTTGCCTGGTCGCCAGACGGCCGATCGATCGTTTTTGGCAAACAGACACGCACCAACCTGATCTCTATGCTGAGCAAATAGTTCAAAATGGAGGAAAATACATGACGAACGAATCGAAAAGGCTACTTGCCTCTCTGCTCGCCTTTGGGGCCGTTCTTTTGGCGTTGGCTTGTGGACCCGGTAATACGAATCAAACCCAGAACAATAGTGCAAACCAGACGGTGAAAGAAACAACACCCGCGGCGATGTCAGAATCAGCGTGCGATGACACCGACCTGATCGCCAAGGTTAAGGAGCGTATCGAGACCAGAATAGGCGGCGATAATCAGCTTAAAACCCGCGTCAAAGTCGAAGTCAGAAAGGCCGGCGGCTCGCCCGGATACCTCGAAGTCCTGGTTGAAGGCAAGGCCGGCGGAAAGGATGAGTTGAAGGATCTGGGCGATATCGTCAAAGATTTCATGAAGAACAAATGCGTTCTAAAGGTTATCTTTGTGCCACAGGGAACGCTGCCGTTAAATCCTCCAAACCGTTTGGTGGAAGGTTTCGAATGGGTCGCTTGCGAGTGGCCAAAGCAGCCCTGTCCAAACGGCGAGTGTCACGAGAATTGCGGCGGTAGTGCAAATGCCAATGTTCCCGTAAATGGCGGTTCCAATTCCAATACGAACAGTAACTCAAACACTAATCCGAATTCTAACAGCAACGGTAATTCAAGTTCCCCTTCGAATAAATAATGTTGCCCTGAGTTTCATATGAAACAAGTAACCTCGCGCTCGTGCAGTCGAATGCATGATCGCGAGGTTTGCTTTTTAGACCGTTAATACTAAGTTGATCTTTTTATCTCAACAAGGTTACCGAAGCGATCCGTTCAAGGCTTCCAATGCCTTACTTCCGGGACAAAGCACTTCTTTGCCCAGCGAATTAAGAGCACTTTTAGCGGTGCCGATCAATTCGTGCAGGTCTTGCGAAGTCTCATCCATATAAAGCAATCCCGTAAGGATTTCGCCTTTGGATTTCGCTTTCTGCATTGCGTTGATAGCTGAAAAACGATCGAACGGATCCCAGTCTTTGGCGAGTTTGTGCAGGTGAATTTTCGTGCCGTCGTGCATTAACAGGTCCTGAACGCTGCCGGCTTCGTATGAGGTCGTGATCTCTTTCATCATCGGTGCGAAATCAACCGTGCCGGTGATCTCGACGTGTTCGCGAACGTAGTCGTAAGACTTGGTGGAACCGGCGTTGTTGTTAAACGTAACGCACGGCGAGATAACGTTCAGGAACGCAAAGCCATTGTGCTTCATCGCGGCTTTGAGCAGTGGCGTGAGTTGTTCTTTGTCGCCGGAAAAACTCTGGGCGACAAACGTCGCGCCGAGTTCGATGGCGAGGCTTGCGAGATCGATGGCCTCGAATAGGTTGACACTACCCGCTTTACTCTTCGAACCGGCGTCGGCGGTCGCGCTGTCCTGCCCTTTTGTAAGCCCATAGCAGCCGTTGTTCATCACGAGGTAAACCATATTCAGGTTTCGCCGAACGACATGCGCAAACTGCCCCATCCCGATCGAAGCCGTGTCGCCGTCGCCCGAAACGCCGAAATAGATCAGATCGCGATTCGCAAGATTCGCACCCGTCGCAACGGAAGGCATTCGTCCGTGAACCGAATTGAACCCGTGAGAATTCGACAAAAAATAAGCAGGCGATTTCGAAGAGCAGCCTATCCCTGAAAGCTTCGCCACCTTGTGCGGCTCGATATTCAACTCCCAACACGCCTCGACGATCGCCGCGTTGATCGAATCATGCCCGCACCCCGCACACAGCGTCGAAAGTGAGCCCTCATAATAATCCACCGTGTAGCCGAGTTCGTTCTTCGGCAAGGCGGGGTGGCGGAATGTTGATCTGACGTAGGTCATAAGTGGAGTTTAGCGATTAAGTCCGAAATCCGGATGCTGCTTGTGATGACGAACCGAAATGATCTTAATCATCGACGCGTTAATAATTCGATAAACGACTTGATA
>JABFSB010000386.1 GCA_013140875.1 Acidobacteriota bacterium | reverse complement strand
CATGACCCTCATCCACGATCCTTTTCACGAGAGCGGGATTTTCCTGGCCATTTTCACCGATTATGAAAAACGCCGCCTTTATGTTTTCCTGCCTGAGAATATCGAGTATTTTCGGTGTCCATTCTGGATCCGGCCCGTCATCGAAAGTGAGCGCAATCTTGCCGGGCTGGTCGCCGGTGCGCTGGATAACGTAGGAAGAAGGGATCTCGCGATAAGCGACCGCAGCTACGGAACCGGACTCGTCGATTTTCAGGTCACGCACACCGTCTTGCGGCTGAGCGATCACCTGAAGTATCTCGCCCGTTCCCTCGAAGTCGACATCATAGCTGTATTTGATCTGCTTTAGGTCGTCGGCGGACGCATTCGACGATTGAGAGCCGAATATGTTCCAAAGCGAAGGGTCTTCACTGCCGAGCCTCCACAAAGCAAGTCCGGCGACCTTGTACTGCCGAACCGCGCGAATCTGGTTAAAGGCCGTAACGGCGTCCAGAAACCAAATATCATAATTTTCGCCGTCATCTTCGCTGTAACTGAAATGAGGATTTTTGGACACCGGGTCGAATTTGATTTCGCCCGGATTATCGAGCGATTCGCGGGCGGTTAGGACCGCTTGCTGAAACGAGATGTCCTCGGCCTCTTGTGCTCCGCTCTGCCATTTATATCCATAGTTGCCAAAACAAACGACCGTCTTCGCCGGCGACAGCTCGGCCATACGTTTTTTCAAGACCGCCTCGAACCAATCCTGTCCCGCGATCGGCCCGGCTTCGCCGCTTTCCCAGTGCTGGTCGTAGGCCATCAACATTTGAAAATCCGTGGCGGCCGCGTAATCGCGGTAGTCCCAGTCCGGATTGTCGAACGGTACGGCCTGCGCTACTTTGAGGTTTTGCCGTTGAAACTCGCTGTGAAGCTCTTCGACAAACATAAGCAGTTCCTTCTGCATCGATGCGGGCACTTCTTCCAGATCAACGGTTATACCGCCGAATTTATACCGGTTGACGTTCACCGCGAGCGAATCGATCAGCTTTCTGCGTGCTTCTTCAGTACCGATCCATTTGGCAAGGATTTCGGAATTCCATTTCTCGTCCTTGTAGTTCTGGAGCAGCGGAAGAATGGGCATCGCCGGTTTTTCCTGCTGAATCAGGTCGAGGGCCTTGTTGTCGATATCGAGCAACAGCGGTGAGTTAACGTCGTCCGAAAGCCTGATCCATTCCGGGACCAGCCAATCGAGAGAACCGATGTTTCTTTTGAGTGACGTGAAGCTTGAATCGTCCCAGTTGACGTAAAAACCGATCGAAACCGGGTGTTCGGCAGGTTCGGCGGAAGGCGTCGGTGCTCCGGCGTTAAACAGGCGCTCTGTACTGAGCACCTTCTCGGCTCTTCGTTCTATTCGCCGGTTCTTTTCCGCTTTGACCTTTTCGGTCGCCTGCTTAAGTAGGGCGTCCCGCCGTGACACGATCGGCGCGGTCGGGACTTGAAGTCCGGTGTCGGGCCGCTGCGGAAGCACGGCGAAAGATTTCAAGCGAAGCAGCGGAAGAAAAGGATTGAGAAGGACGCTTACGATGAAAACCGACAGGAGGACCGTCAGTACCACTGCTATTGAAAGGCCGCTGTACTTGAAATTCCGCGAACGGCGGCCTTTCTTATCGAAGAAAACTGGGGTTTTAGGTTCGTCCGGACTCACAAAAGCTCAGCTCGTCTTTTTACGTTAATTTCAAAGCAATACCAAATGATTCTTACGCAGTCGACGATGTAAAGTTTTGTCGGATCGATAAGTTACCGGTCTTCGTACTCCGCCGTTTGTTTGAGCAGTTTAGCGATCAGGCCCGTCCAGCCGGTTTGATGGTTCGCACCCAAACCGCGGCCGGTATCGCCGTCGAAGTATTCGAAAAACAGCAGGTTGTCGCGCCAGTGTTCGCCGCGTTGGAACAAGTCGGTGTCGCCGAACGCCGCCCGGCTGCTGTCCTGATCGCGAAGATATAGCGAGCAAAGGCGTTTTTCAAGCTGCTGCGACACTTGCCAAAGGTTCATCATTGTTCCCGAGCCGGTTGGAAACTCGACTTGAAAATCGTCGCCGTAAAAATGGTCGAATTTCTGCAGTGCCTCGATCAGCAGATAATTGACCGGAAACCAAACCGGCCCTCGCCAATTGGAGTTTCCGCCGAACATCCCGCTGCGCGATTCGGCGGGTTCGTATTCGACGCGATATTCGGTGTGATCGAAGTCAAGAAAATATGGGCAATTCTTATGAAACCGCGAGAGCGAACGAATACCGTGGTCCGAAAGGAACTCGTCTTCATCGAGCATCGTTTCCAGTACGCGGCATAGACGCTCTTTGTTGACCAACGCGAGCAAATGTCGTCCGCCCTGACCCGGTTCGTGCATGCACGCAATGTCTTCGACAAGGTCCTTTCTGTTCGTCAAAAGCCATTCGGTACGGCGCCGAAAGTCCGGCAATTTATCGAGCAATTCGTTTTCGATCGTCTCGACCGCAAACAGAGGGATGAGGCCGACCATCGACCGAAGCTTTATAGGAAACTGGTGTCCGTTCAGGTGCAGAACGTCGTAATAAAATCCGTCGTGGTCGTTCCAAAGCTCGGTCTGCTCGTTGCCGAGGTTGTTCATTGCGTCCGAGATATAAACGAAATGTTCGAAGAACTTGCTCGCTACGTCCTCATAGGCCCTATATTCCTGGGCAAGTTCGAGCGCGATGGCGAGCATGTTCAAACAGTACATCGCCATCCAGCTTGTACCGTCGGATTGCTCCAGAAATCCGCCGCCCGGCATCGGTTTGCTGCGGTCGAAAACTCCGACGTTGTCGAGGCCCAAAAAGCCGCCTTCGAACACGTTGTTGCCCTCGGCGTCCTTACGGTTCACCCACCAGGTAAAGTTAAGAAGCAGCTTGTGAAAAACCTTTTCCAGAAACGCGCGATCGCCGGTACCTTTTTTCTTTTTCTCGATCTGGTAAACCCGCAGGGCCGCCCATGCGTGAACCGGAGGATTAACATCTCCAAACGCCCATTCATAGGCCGGAAGCTGGCCATTCGGGTGCATATACCACTCACGAAGCAAAAGAATAAGCTGGCGTTTGGCAAATCCCGGATCGACCAAAGCGAGCGGAATGCAGTGAAAAGCTAGGTCCCACGCCGCATACCACGGATATTCCCATTTATCGGGCATTGAGATAACATCCGAGTTATAAAGGTGCTTCCATTCGCTATTGCGTCCGGTCAATCTCGATGCGGGCGGGCGAGGACCTTCGGGATCGCCATCCAGCCACGGCTTTACCTCGTAGTGATAGTACTGTTTTGACCAAAGCATCCCGGCAAGCGACTGGCGCATTACAAGCCGTCCGTCGTCGGACAGGTTCTTTGGCACCACCGTGTC
Organism: Acidobacteriota bacterium; assembly: GCA_013140875.1. Taxonomy (GTDB): domain Bacteria; phylum Acidobacteriota; class Blastocatellia; order Pyrinomonadales; family Pyrinomonadaceae; genus OLB17. The sequence goes on along the minus strand of JABFSB010000386.1, from coordinate 877 downwards.
GTAGAATTCGTTCGCCTCTTTGATGCGAAGATCGAAGATCTTGCGGCATTCGTCGACGGCGTTCCCTTTAGGATGAGGCGAGTCGGTCAATCGCAGACAGATCTCCGTCGATTCACCCGAACGCAGATCGAATCGGTAATGAGCCGCCGCCTTCGAGCCCGCGTCCGACGCCGCCGCCGATTTGCTTCCGTTTACGATAAATTCGTTTATACCGTCCTTTGTGAAAGGTGATCCGTTCTCCGAACTAAAAAGTTTGCGGTTATTGGTCTCGTTCTCACAGAAAACGAGCGAGGGCGACCCTTCAAAATACAGTCTGTAATTACAATGTAATTCCTTCTCGATGCTGATAAAATTCTCTGCGGTCGACCTGATATATCTCTTTTCCGCGTCCGGGAACCAGGACCATGTATTCCGAAACCAGGCTGTCGGCAAAATATGTATCGGTGCGGTTTCGGGGCCGCGGTTGACGGCGGTTAGGCGAATGCCGATATCTTCCGGGCCGGCCTTTGCATATTCGACGAACACGTCGAAGTAACGGTCGTCGTCAAAAACGCCGGTGTCGATAAGTTCGAACTCTCTCGAAGACTTATCACGCCTGGCATTTTCTTCATAAAGCCGCTGGTATGGGAATTCAGCCTGAGGATATTTGTAAAGGAACCTCATGTAGGAATGGGTCGGCGTGCTGTCGAGGTAATAGTAATATTCTTTAACGTCTTCGCCGTGATTTCCCTTCGGAACGGGCAGGCCGAAAAGGCGTTCTTTCAATATCGGGTCCTTTTCATTCCACAGTGATATGCCGAAACAAAAGGTCTGCTCGCGGTCGCAAATGCCGGCTATGCCGTCTTCATTCCAGCGATAGGCCCGCAAGTGAGAGTGC
>JABFSB010000079.1 GCA_013140875.1 Acidobacteriota bacterium | reverse complement strand
AGCAGCCAGCCGATGTGGCGGCTGAGCTTCATCATCTTTAAGGCGGACGGCGGGACGACGGTGAAGACTTCGATGTTCGGGATGCCGGTCGAATGATAAGCGGTCGAAACGTCGCCCCAGGGAATGGTCACGCCGGTTTTGACAACACGTTCACAGCTCGGGCCCTTGCTCACGTGCGGGCTACTGACACCATCGCCGAAATCTATCTCGCGCGTTTTCCAGGCGGCGGGAACCGGCGTTATTTTGCCGTCCTGGCGAATCGCTCCGCCGCGGCCGACGTTCATCGTCATTGTCGCCTGAGTGCCGTGAGAGATGCGGCCCATGCCGTAAAATGCGAGGCTCAAGGCAGTTGCCGAGGGCAGACGGTTTTTCAAATGCAGGGCGAGGCAGTCGCTCGGCACAACGTCGAACCCGACGCCCGGCATGATCATTATCCCGGCTTCATAGGCTCGTTCATTCACCGCCGCGCATTCCTCGAACACCGATATCTCACCGGTTATGTCCGTGTAATGTTTTCTATTTCGCAAACACGCACCGACCATCGGCCGCGAAGTTATAGAAAACGGCCCAGCACAGTGCAAAACCATCTCAACCTCATCCAAAGCCGCATCGACCTTCTCACGCTCATCCAGCGAAAAAACCCGATGCTTCAACCCATGTTTCGCGGCAAGTTCCGTTATAGCCGTCTCATTCCGTCCGGCCAATATCGGCTTCATCCCACGCTCGACCGCCAGCCGCGTGATCAGTTCGCCGGTGTAACCGTTTGCTCCGTAAATAAGGAAATTGTTTTTCATTGAAATCTTTAAACTTCGGAATAACGAATAGCGAAAAACGAAGAACGAATAATGAAAACCACGGACTATTCGTTATCAGTTATTCGCTATTCGTTATTCCGGAATCATTCGCGTCGAAAAGCGAAAGACTAGTTTCCTGTGTTTCGCTAAGCTTTCGCAAAAATTCGTCTCGGCCAATCTCGTTTGCTCCTAATGCCTCCATATGCGGTGTCATTACTTGTGCGTCGAGCCAGGTTGAACCGCGATCTTTTAAGTGATCGATCAAAAAAAGCAACGCCAGTTTCGAGGCGTTCGGTGCGCGGTGGAACATTGATTCGCCGCAGAAAACGCCGCCGGCGTCCACGCCGTATAATCCGCCGGCGAGATTGCCTTCACTGTCCCATGCTTCGACGCTGTGGGCCATGCCTTGCCGATGCAGTTCGCAGTAGACATTAATGAAATCTTTCGTTATCCACGTCCCGCCCTGGTCGGGGCGTTTGATGGCTGCACAGGCGCGCATTACGGCTTCGAAATCACGATCGATTGTAAATGTGAACGGGGCCTGCCGACGCACTTTCGCGAGGCTGCTTGAAACGTGCAGGTCGTCGAATTTCAAAATCGCACGCTGCTCCGGGCAATACCACGGGAGCGGAACGCCGCGCATATACCATGGGAATATCCCTTTGCGATAGGCCTCGGCGACCGTCTCCGGCGTCAGAGGCGTGCCGAACGCGACTACGTCCGCGGCGTGATAAAAATACTCGCCGACCAGCACCCAATCCGGAAAATCGTAGGTCAGCGGGTCGGGAAAAAACTGCGGCAAAATTTGCGGGAACAAATTCCTGGTCACGATGTGTAATCAAGATAACAGAGGACGCCGCCGATGAAAAACAAAGAAATACTCGTCGAAAGTTTCAAAAGCCCGTACGCTAATCTGCTTGCAATCGTAAACGTAATAATGTTGGTGATCGTCGAAGCATTCCGTCTGCCCCGCGGAAGCGGCTCCGTTACGATGCTGGTACACCAGGCCAATGCTCTGGCAATTCTTGCGGCAATGGGGATCACGGGGTCGAATGAGTTATCCCTATTCATTCCGCCGTTCGTCTATTTGCAGTGGATCCTCGTCGTCGCCTTCGCAAAGTTTTTAAGATTTCACGTGACTTACGAGCCACTCTAAGGCGATTCGAGGCTTTGATTTTCTTTGCATCTTTGCGACTTTGGAGGAGACGATTTCCCGCAAAGCCGCGAAGACGCGAAGGAAGAGAGAAGGCATAATCGCTTACACCGTCTTCAGTTTCCATTTTCCTCGCTTGAATAACAAAGCGGCGGAGATCGCGAGCAGCGAGAACGCCAGGGTGATCGCCCAAAACACACCCTGCGGCCCCCAGCCGTAATAATTCGCCAGCACGTAGGCCAGCGGTATTTCGAACAGCCAGAAGACGATCAGGTTCAGATAGGTCGGCGTCCATGTATCGCCGGCGCCGTTGAACGAACTTTCCATGACCATCCCGAGGCCGTAAAAGGCATAGCCGTATCCGACGATCCGCAGGCAGTCGCGGCCGTACGCCGAAACCGCCGGATCGGTCGTAAAGATACTGATCACAAAGCCGGAGAACAGCACAAAAACCAAACCGGCAATTCCCAGCAGGCCGGCGTTCAGGCCGCCCGCCATCCACACCGATCTTTCGGCCCGCTCCGGTTTACCTGCTCCCAGATTTTGCCCGACCAGCGTTGCGGCGGCATTTGCCAAACCTACCGCCGGCAGAATGACAAAGATGATCACCCGCAGACCGATCTGATAACCGGCCAGCACGATCGTACCGAATCCGGCAAGAATGGTCACCAGCCCGCTCCAGCTTGCCGTCGCAACCAGAAACTGAAGCACGGCCGTGCCTGAAAGACGGACCAGGCTCACGAGCAATTTCGGATCGAACTTCCAGTGTTCACGATACACGTGCAGCCGTCCGTTCTTCCTTACGAACAAGGCCCATGCTGCAAACGCGACCCCAGTCCCGCGACCGCACACGGTTGCAACGGCCGCCCCGGTAACGCCCAGTTCCGGAAATGGACCGATGCCGAAAATGAACAGCGGACAAAACAGTATGTTCAACCCGTTCGAGATCATCAAAACGCGCAACGCGATGGCGGCATCGCCCGCTCCGCGAAAGATTCCGTTCAACAAGAACAGAAACACGATCACGATATTCGTCCCGAGCATTATCCGCATAAACGGTGTGCCGATCTCGATCACGTGCGGCTCGGCGCGGAGAAGATGCAGAATGTTCGGCGCGAATATCACGCCGGCCGCACCCGTGGCCAGCGAAACGATCACGCCCAGATAAACCGCATGGGTCGCCGTTCGGGCCGCGCCGTCCATGTCCTTTTCGCCGACGCGGCGCGCGACCATCGCTGTCGCCCCGATGCTCATGCCGACGCCGACCGCGTAAATTAGCGCGAGGATCGATTCGGTCAAACCTACAACCGCAATAGACTCGGCTCCCAGCTTAGAAACAAAAAAAGTATCGACGATCGCGAACAGCGATTCCATCGACATCTCCAGGATCATCGGGATCGCCAAAATGACCAGCGCGGCAAAGATCGACCCTTGAGTAAAATCTCGCGTCGTACCGACGAATGCTTCACGCAGAACTGAAGAAAAAGAATTATCCTCCGCCACAACGGACGAAGATTTGCCCTCGAAAGACATATATAAGACCTCTAACTAAATCGTAAACAGCGGTGCAGACGGTGCACCAAAGGCAGTTCGCAAACGTCCACCGAGAGCGGCGTCACAAACACGAAATAGCGGCTGAATTAGGCAAGTTCTTTACGCATGATTTTCCGACCTTAACACAGAAAGTGCGGCAAAGTGAATTTGTACGCAGCAAATTTACAAAAAGTTCTTACAAATCATCATTGTAATTAGACAGAGGTCGCCACTCCATTTTCCACCCTGAGAATCCTGCTGCCTTTTCCAAATTCCTGTACGAAGCTTTCCTTTGAAGTGGTAACGAAAGTCTGCGTTTTTCCTTCCAGAAATTCGAGGAGCAGACCGATGCGTTGGTAATCGAGTTCGGCATCGATGTCGTCTAGGAGAAAGAGCGGATATTCCTGTTGCTGGGCGTAGTAGACGGAAATATTAGCGAGCTGTAACAAAAGCAGTACGCTTCGCTGCTGACCGGCCGAGCCGTATTTGCGAAGGTCATGGCCGTCGAGCAGTATTTCGAGGTCGTCGCGGTGCGGGCCGACGAGCGAGTAACCCGCGGCGGTTTCGGCCTGGACGCGGAGTTTTAATCGCTCGACGATGAGATTTTCGTAATCGGCCAGATCGCCTTTACCTTCGAGCGATGAGGCGTAGCGCATCGTTATCTCGTCGCTCCCGAACAATCGTTTTTCCAACGCTTCGTTCAAACGTTGGACATAACGTACGCGCGAACGGTGCATTCGAGTCGCGTGAAGGGCAAGCTGCTCATTCCATGGTTCGAGAAGCTCGGCGGCCTTTTCCAGCGTTACCGTCTCGTCCCGGGCAGCTTGCAGCAGGACGTTCTTTTGTTTTATGACGCGGTTGTAATCGGCCAGTGTTTGAACGTAAGGCGGATGGATCGAGGCGATCGCCGCGTCAAGGAAGCGGCGGCGGTGTTCGGGCGTGCCGCGGACGACCTCAAGCTCATCCGCGTTAAACACCACAGCGTGAAGCTGGGCGAGATAGCGCTGAACCGGTTCCCGCTTACCATTGACAAAAAAGGATTTGGTGCTGCCCTGAATCGCCGCCTGCAGGTCGCGGTGAATGTCTTCGGCCCGGCCGACGCGGCCGCGGATGACGGCCAGGTCCTCGCCGAACTTAATGGTTTCCTGCAGTCGAGCGGTCTTAAAAGAACGAGTTGTGGCAAGAATGCTTATCGCTTCGAGCCAGTTGGTCTTGCCTTGTCCGTTGATCCCGACTAGAATATTCAAGTCGTGTCCACAACACACGTTGCTGTCCAAATTTCGAAAATTTTCAATCTCAATTGATTCGAGAAACATTTAGGGAAGTCTAACACTTCTCCCGTCCGTAATTCGACCCTCTTACTCCCCGCCGGGCGACGATCTAAGCCTGAAAAAGACTGGGTAATATGGCTTACGTTATTTTCTGGATTAATACGGCATTCGCAGTATGTTTAAAGTAGGCGTTCAACTGTATTGAACACTGCCAAACATTCTGCTACGTTAAAAGTTGTAAACGATGCGAGTATTCAACCTCATCCTGATACTTTCCCTGACCGCCGCGGTGGCCCTTGCCCAGCAAAGCCTTAAACCGGGCACGCAGGCGCCCGACTTTAATGCCGAGGCACTCGACGGTAAGGTCTATAACCTCAGTCAGTTGCAAGGAAAGGTCGTTGTCCTGACGTTTTGGTCGACGAAATGCGCCATCTGCCACAGCGAACTGCCGAAACTGAACGAGGTTGCCCGTCGTTACAAGGACAAAGATGTCGTCTTTTTGGCGGCGACCATGGAAAATCAGGTTAAGATCGAACCTTATCTTAAAAAGAACCAGTTCGAATTCAACATTCTGCCGAACAGTTTCGGCGTTGTCCTGAAATACGCGGACATGGATCGCAACGGCACCATCAACATGGGCTTCCCGTCATATTTTCTGATCAACCGGCACGGAACGATCGCGTTGAAAAGCGACGGCTGGGACAAAACGGCAAGACTCGACACACAGATCTCACAGTTGCTAGCGTCCGAATGAGCGAAGTTTCGCTCCTCTCTCTTGTGAACCCCGGCTGCTTAACTCCCAGCCGGGGCTTTTTTGTTCCTGAAATTTAGGTTGTCTATCGTTTTCGATTGCGATATATTCGTTTTTCCGCCTATGCGGAGAGGTAGCCTAATTGGTAAGGCAGTAGTCTTGAAAACTACCGCGAGTAATCGCTTGCAGGTTCGAGTCCTGTCCTCTCCGCCATTCTTTTTAATACAACTCTAGCAACTCTCGTTTTCCCAACCTTTTTCTTGAATTGAGATCCGACTCTGGTGTACTCTCTTCTTACTGAATGATCGTTCATTCAGTCTTACGTGAATGTCAAAGATCAGAAGTTCAGGCCAATCTGCCCGGCCCGTCGTCGTGGATAAACGCGAAGCTATCCTTCGTGCGGCGATCAAGGTTTTTGCCGAGAAAGGCTATTTTAATTCGAAGGTCGCGGATATCGCCGGTGAAGCGGGCATCGCGGACGGTACCGTGTATCTGTATTTCAAAAGCAAGGACGAGATCCTGCATTCGATATTCGACCGGGCGATGGAAGAGTTTATTGCGGAGGGCCGCCGCGAGATCGCGAGTATTTCGGACCCGGCGGAAAAACTGCGAAAGATCGCTCACCTTCATCTTGAGCGGCTTGGGGCTGACCGTGAAATGGCGATCGTTTTCCAGGTCGAGTTGAGAGGTTCGACAAAGTTTATGCAGGAGTTTTCGGCGGCGGGCTTCGCGGAGTATCTTGACGTGATCAGAAAAACTTTTGCCGAGGGGCAGGAGGCGGGAGCTTTTCGTAACGACATGAAGCCCGTTGTCTGTGCCAAGATTCTTTACGGCGCTCTCGATGAAATGGTCACGAACTGGATCCTGTCGAAAAAATCGTATCCGCTTGGCCCGATGGCCGATGAAGTCTTGAAGATCTTTTTCGGAGGCGTACTGGTCAAATGATCGTTGCCGCGGACAGCCGAAACGCTTCGCCTCGAGCCGCCATCGGCCGGGGCGAGAAGCTGCTTTCCGACGAGCCTAAAACGATTGCAGAGCTTTTCACAAAAGCCGCTGCGAAGCATGACCGTTCCGATGCCCTCAATTTCAAACTGGGCGGCTCCTGGCACGCCATCTCGTCAAAAACAATCGTAGAGCGGGCGGAAGCGATAGCAACGGGACTTTACTCTCTCGGGCTTCGGAAAGGCGACCGGGCGGCTATCCTTGCGGCAAACTCGCCGGAATGGACGCTTGCCGATGCGGGATGCCAGTTTGCCGGCGTGATCGATGTGCCGATCTATACCACGCTCGCACCCGAATCGGTCCGATACATTCTCAACGATTCGTCGTCCAAAGTTCTCTTTCTCGATACGGGGCAGGCATACGAACGCATCGCCGCGATCCTGGCTGAATGCCCTTCGCTTGAGCAGATCGTTTTGTTCAATGGATCGGAAGGCGTAGCCGGTTCGATCTCGCTGCGTGAGCTGGAAGAAGGCGGCAAGGCGGGGAAACACGGCGAAGGCCTTGCCGAAGAACTGCGAAACGTGATCGACCCGGAAGACACCGCCACGCTGATCTATACAAGCGGCACGACCGGCGAACCGAAGGGCGTGATGCTCAACCACAACAACATTATTTCTAACGTGATCGACGCGGGTGAGAAATACACATTCTCCAAGGATGACTGCCCGCTTTCCGTCCTGCCTCTGTCGCACGTATTCGAACGTTCGGCGATGTATTTGTACGTTCTTAATGGGATGGCCGTGCATTACGCCGAATCGGTCGATAAAGTGCCTGATAATTTGGCCGAAGTGAAGCCGACCATTTTCGTCGGTGTACCGCGGATTTTTGAAAAGGTGTATGCGAAGGCAAAACTTAAAGCGGCCCAGGGCGGAAGCCTTAAGGAAAAAATATTCGACTGGGCGATCGAGGTTGCCAAAGCGTTCGCGGTGAAAAGCGAGAAAAACGAACCGATCTCACTCCTTCTTAAGTTGAAGCACGCTATTGCCGACCGTCTTGTGTATGCAAAATTTCGCGAGTTCTTCGGTGGACGGCTGCGATCATGCATAACCGGTGGAGCGGCCCTTTCGGACGACATAAATCTCATTTTTACCGGTGCGGGCGTGCCGATAATGCAGGGCTATGGGTTGACCGAAACCTCGCCGGTAATTACATCGAACAACCCGCAGGCCGCCCGTTTGGGCACCGTTGGAAAGCCGATCCACAATATGAAGGTCCGGATCGCGGCGGACGGCGAGATCGAAGCATCGGGGCCGGGCGTTATGCAGGGCTATTACAACAAAGAAGAGGCGACGCGGGGTGCGTTTACCGAAGACGGCTGGTTCCGAACGGGCGACATCGGCGAGATCGATGCCGACGGTTTTCTGAAGATCACCGACCGCAAGAAAGAATTGTTTAAGACTTCGGGCGGAAAGTACATCGCCCCGTCGCCGATCGAGCAAATGATAAGGTCGTCGCGATTTGTAAATCAGGTTGTACTTATCGGGAACGAACGAAGGTTCGCGGCGGCGTTGATCGTACCGAATTTTGAAATGCTGGATTCTTACGCAAAGCACAAAAGTATTAAGCCGATGTCGCGCGGCGAGTTCTGCAGGGACAAGCGGATCATCGACCTGTTTGAACGCCAGATCGCTGCCGCTACCAAAGGGCTTGCAAAATTCGAAACCGTCAAGAAGATCGCCTTGATCGAAGCGGAAATGACCGTGGAGGGCGGCGAACTAACGCCGACGATGAAACTGAAGCGGCGTGTGATCGACGAGAAGTATAAGGAACTGATCGACGGTATCTACGCGGATGAGTGAGGCCGTTTAATGTTGGCTTTTCTCTTTAGTCCTCTGCGAGAACTCTGTGCTCTCAGCGTTAGGTCATAATTAAGATTTTATTCAACGCAGAAGGACGCTGAGCAAGACGGAGAGAAGATATTAACTAACCGATTTTCCCGATCAGATCGGCCGAATCGGAATAGGTACCCGGCCTGGCAGTCCGGTAACGAAATCAAGCATGATGTCCGTAAAGCTTTTCGGCGCCTTTCCTACCTCGACAATATCGAAGGGCTGAAGCATCAAGTCTTTTTCTGTTCCTTTTCTAATCAATTCCATGTTTGCCGCGATCATCTCGGGATTTGCGGCACCCGCCTTTCGTCGATAGATCTTTACGGCTTTTAGCTTCGCTTCGCGATTCGTGCCGCTGGCCATTGCAAGCGCCTGCGTTAACGGAAGGCCGCCCTCGGGAATACTGAATTCGCCGGGCCTTATTACTTCACCGATAACGTAAACCGGCGAGGCTTTTGTCACGACCACGACATCGCCGGGCAAAATCTCGGGGTTTGCGTCTTCCTGTCCCTGACTCAAGGCGGCGTAGCTAAAAATCCTTGAGGGTACGGAAAGGCCGGGCTCGTCGGAATTCTCGACTTTCCAATTCGTCGTCAAGGTCGACTCACCGCACATTGGGGGACGAGTTCTGAAAACCTGAATCATGCCGCCGCTTTTGTCGGTTACACCGCCGGAGTATGAGATCAACTCAAGCAGATAAACCTTGCGGGTAAGATTAAACTGCTGTGCCTGTCCGCGAACTTCGCCATAAACACTTACCGGCGGCCGGCTGTTTCGCTGTGTAACGCGGAGGCTGATCTGAGGTTTTTTAAGATATTTCGACCACGCCTGAACAACTTCGGCTTGTAATCCGCGCTCAGTCTTGCACTTTGCGATGAGAGGTATCTCGGAGTATGGGATGATGATCTTTCCGTCTTCGTCGATTGTAAGGTTCTCGACGTCGAAAGACGGTTCACCGAGGGCTCTGATGCTGATGACATCGCCGGGGCCGAGCAGGTATCCTTGCGAGGGAACGGCCGGTGCGGGCGGGGTTTGTTGGGCAAAGGTCGCAAAAACCGACGCCAGGACGATCGAACAGAGAGTTAAAAAATTATGTCGCATTACGAAAACCTTCCTGCCTTGTTGGGGCACCTTATAGGATAGTTCACAAACGTCTTTGATTCAACCTTTTCTATCACCGGGTAGTGTCCTAATTTGTGTTGCTGATTCCGATTAAGTCTTTTAGGGTCCAAATCGACTTTGACACCCCTGCGGCCATCGCAGGCGTTGCTTCGCTCAAGGTCTTATGCGAACGACAAAAATTATAATAAGCGAAATACAAAGCCAATGCGTAATTCAGATTTTCCCACTTTTTAGAAAAGCCATTTGTCAGCCGCGTGAATCGACGCATCGACATACGCATCGTTAAGTTCTGACGTTCGACAATCGACGTAGAAATTTTTTCTTTGATCGGATTACCCGAAATGATTTTCTTTTTTATGCCCGTGCATTCGCTCGGTGAATATCTTGCTTCATCCGGTCGCGAGGCACGATAAATTTTTATAACCTGTCCGTAGTCAACCTTGGTTCCTAGAACTTCGTTAACGGTGTGATCGTAGCCGCGAAATGCGTCTGTGGACATCTGAAAGCGTCGTGTCGGCTCCGTGGCCGCATATAGCTTTTCGAGAAAAACTAAAGCGTCTTGTTCCGTTCGATTTCCTAGATGCCAAGCAACGATCAACTTTGAATCCTTTTCGATTGCAGTAAACGTATAGACCGAACCGAGTCGTTCATCATCACCTAACCCTTGAGCGTTCGCTGTCTTTTGTTTCATCCCGACATACGACCAAATTTCATCAGCTTCGACGTTCGCAACCTTAACGCCTTTGACCAAAGTTTCTTGAAGCATCAAACATCGTTCGCCAACGGTTTCGAGCAACCGAAGAACCGTATCACGATGAACGCCCGTTATCCGTTCCGTTGATCTAACTGAATTGCCTTCGACCAAAAGTTTAATGCAGAGTTCTATCTTGTCAGCCGACAGATTCTTGCCTTCAAGCCGTTCGGTCGTCGTAAAAGTTTTGCCGCAAGACAGACATCGAAAACGCTGATTTCCTTTTCGATCTTTGCCGTGCTTTTTTGTGAGCGATTCGCAGTTTGGGCAATGCATATTTTTTTCGTTGTGTTGCTAACTATAAATATTATGCTTGAGCGTAACGGCATTGTCAAGCATAACGACACTGAAAGCAACACAAAGTAATAAAATACTATTACTTCTATACTTGACTCGCAAGGCCGGAGCGTCTAAAATTTGATTATTGAAAATTGGACGAACTTTTAGGAGGACAACGAATGGAAACTTCGGAAAAGATATTTGCTCCCAGCAAATATATCAAAGATTTCCTTGAGTTACGAAATTGGACGCAGGCTGATTTGGCAATGGTTTTGGGGTGGCTTCCTATCGACGTTAGCAATCTTATTTTACGAAAAAAAAAGCTAACCCCAGAAGTGGCCAAACGCCTTGCCGCAGTTTTTGAAAATACAACAGCGGATTTTTGGACGGAAGTAGAAGCAAAATTTGTTTTATCGCAATCAACCGACATAGACGAGAAGTTTTTGAAGCGTTCCGAACTATTTAAGCGTTTTCCTGTGATCGCACTGATGAAGAGAGGATGGATTAACAAGACGGATGATATTGAAGAACTTACAAACGAAGTTTTAACGTTCTTCAAAATCAAATCAATAGACGATACTCCTAAGCTACCTCACGCGGCTCGGAAGTCCACTCATTATGCTTCGACAACGATGGAGCAATTTGCTTGGATGCTTCGAGCATATACATTAGCTCCCGCTGTAATGGCTAAGGCGTTTTCGACAACGGCGCTTGATAAGGCTTTGGAGCAAATTAAACTACTTTCGACAGATGTTGAAGAGATAAGGCACATGCCTAAAATCCTAGCTGAGGCGGGAGTCAGGCTCATTGTTATTGAGCCGGTACCGAACTCTAAAATTGACGGCGTAACATTTTGGCTGGATAAGAGTTCGCCCGTGATCGTACTGTCTCTTCGTTTTGATCGCGTCGATTCATTCTGGCACACGTTGTTACACGAACTTGCTCACGTAAGGAATCGTGACGGGCAAGATTTTCCGGTAATTGATGAAGACATGTTCGGTGATAATTTAGAAGAAAAGCCGGAAAAAGAACGTGTGGCCGATTATTTCGCAAGTCACTTTTTCATTCCCGAAGGCAAGCTAGATCACTTTATATCGAGGGTTCATCCGTTATATTCAGATACAAAAATTCAAGGTTTTGCCGCTCGGTGGCAAGTTCACGCGGGTATTGTCGTGGGTCAACTGCACCATAAACACCGCCTGACCGGTAAAGGAATACCCTTTTCTCATCAGAGAAAATTCTTAGAGGGTATTCGAGAAACAATAACAGGAAGTGCTTTGACCGATGGTTACGGGCATCGTCCTTTGATTTAGTCTTAAACGACAAGGAGTATGTATGAGTTACAAAGAGAAGATGCAAAAACTGTCAGATCGGTTCTTTGCTGAAAACAACCACCAACTCGCTCCCGCGCGAGAAATGGCGAGATGGGCCATTGCGAATAAACTATGGGCGCCGGAACCGGAACTTGCGGAAGAAAAATGCGCTAACGATTTTTCTGATGCGATGCGGGAGCAATACATCACTACCGCTGATGGCAGACGCATTCGCACGAAACACGCGGCTCGAAAAGAGATCAACGGAAAGCAACAAACGCTTTGGGGCGACTTGTTTGATAACCCGCCGCGAGATTTTATGGAGACGGCGTTACAGCAACGCAGACAGCAAATCTACGGAGACTGTAAGCAACTACGAAACGACACAGACTTCTATAACGAAGAACATTCTCAAGATAATCCGATTCAACTGGTTTTGGATTTTGAGGAAGAGTTAGCAGAAGATGCTGCGTTAAGGATTATGGAATTAAGTAAGAAAAAAGCCGCTTAGACTTTTGATTTCCAGCGGCTCTGTGCCGCTTTCTTTGCGATAGCAGTTCGTTCTTCAGGCGTGAGCTTTGCGGCTCGCGCCTTTCCGCCTCTTAGGCCGCCTAGCTTACCTAGAGCGACCGCCGCCGGATTCTTTTCAGGTCGGGTTAGTTCGGCGGTGCTTTCGTTCTCGGTTTCTTCGATGATCTCGTCTAAAATGGATTTGGCGAAACCGATCTCGTCCTTAACTATGCTTGAGCGTCTTGGCATACTATTAAGACTAACACAGCCGAAATCGCGTTGCTATAATTCATTTTTCGTCAGCAACACAAATTAGGACACTACCTATCACCGGTTGTATGCCTTTCGCGCGGTGCAAAAGCTTTAGCTTCAATCATTTTGATTGACACTGTGGTAAATCGAGTTGTAAGTTCAAGATAAGTAATTCGATATCCGTATTATGCCAAGCAGTTTTGAACAACCGGGAACTTTAACCGATAAAATATGGTTTCTGCGGCGTCCTACGCAGTTCGTTTTGGACATTGCCGTGTTGTCGGCCGCGTTTTTCCTGGCATATTTGCCGGCCATTAATATCAGGGTGACCGAATTCTATTCGGATATTGCCATTCGGCAATTACCCCTTGTCATTTTCATTCAGTTTTCGATCCTGTTTTTGGTCGGGGCCTATTCGATCCTTTGGCGGTACGTAAGCATCGAGGATTTGAAGGTTTTTCTGACTGCCGCGATAATATCCGGCCTGATTCTTCTCGCACTTAGGTTTCTACTGAGTTTCACGGACTTTTCGCTGTGGCAGGTGCCGATCTCGGTGATCATGATCGATACTGTTCTCGGCTTTGGCGGCCTTTTGGCACTTCGTGTTCTGCGGCGGTTCGTTTACGAAATTGGAGACAAGGGCGGCACATTCAGAGGTTCACGCCGCGTGAAACGCAAGGCCGCTTTGCTTGTCGGCGCCGGACGCATGGGCGCCACGCTTGTCAAGGACCTTTCGAATCGGGGAGACGCGGAACTGGATATTCGCGGATTTGTCGACGACGACGGTCGCAAAAAAGGTGGCAGCGTCAGCGGCATCAAGGTCCTCGGTACCACTCAGGACCTTGCCCGATTGGTAGACGAAATTGGGATCGAACAGGTCGTTATCGCGATCGATCATGCCCAGGGCAAGGATATTAGACGGATAATCGGCCTCTGCGCTTCAATTCCGGTAAAGGCCCAGATAGTTCCCAGTCTAAACGAAATAGCCCACGGCCGCGTTTCGGTGAGCCGTGTGCGCGATGTCCAGATCGAAGACCTGTTAGGCCGCGACCCAGTCGAGCTGGACGACAAAAACCTGCACGAATTCCTGACAGACAAGACCGTAATGGTCACCGGCGCCGGCGGCTCGATC
>JABFSB010000108.1 GCA_013140875.1 Acidobacteriota bacterium | reverse complement strand
GCAGCAGGCTGATCGCCGCAAAATAGACGAGCAGTTTTGTCTTTAACCTCGACCCGAGCCGCAAGGCTCGGCGTTCGCGCATGAGCTTTACGATGCTTCGGAGGAAAATGAATCCGAAGACGATAAGTGCGATAAAATTCAGCGACGAAAGGGCGTAAAGCAGAATGGTATCGCTGGCCGTGTCGACCGAGAACCGCTTCCATTCATTGGAGATCTGCAGCATCACCAGGATGGTGAAAGTGACCAACACGAAAAGCCCCAGTATCCACGGGGTAGTTCTGCGCTTATTTGTCACCGGCTGATCTGTCATAACGCTAAGTTTAACATAGCTCTTACAATCGTCTTTCCACTTTGTCAGGGCGGAATTCTTTAATTACACTCGCTAGACGATGAATATTTCGACCATCTTCTTCGACCGAACCACCACGCTCAGAAGCGGATGGCGTTTCGCGATATTTTCTCTCGCGTTTATTTTCGCCGTCACCCGTGTCGGTGCCGTCGTCTTTGGTGCGATGACGGCGTTTGGGTTTCCGCCTCGGCTTTTTTCATTGGCAACGCTTTTCGTCAATTCGACAGTCTGGCTTTCTCTATCGCTGCTATTCGGATGGGTGTGCGGCAAATATTTGGAAAACCTGCCGTTCAGGGCCCTGGGTGCCTGGTTTACCCGGCTGTGGCTGAGCCACTTTGCGATGGGCTGCCTGATTGGAGCGATAACGGTCGGCGTTGCCATCATGACCGCTGTCGCCTTCGGAGGTTTGCGATTCGGGGCCAACGCCGCGGATAGCTCGGCGATCGTTATCACGGCGCTTGTTTCGTTAGCTATTTTCGCCGTCGCGGCCGCGTTTGAAGAGGCTTTGTTTCGCGGTTATATTCTGCAAACGTTTGCCCGCTCGGGCCTGGCCGCATTCGCGATCGCAATGACCTCGATCTTTTTCGGGGCCGTCCACCTTGGCAATCCGAACGCGGGATATATCTCGACCGCAAACACCATGCTGGCGGGTGTCTGGTTCGGGGTTGCGTACCTAAAAACCCGCGATCTGTGGTTCGTGTGGGGTCTGCATCTGGTCTGGAACTGGATGCAGGGATCGATCTTCGGGATCGAGGTCAGCGGCCTGACCGAGATCACGACAGCACCGGTCCTGACGGAAATCGATTCCGGCCCAGTGTGGCTGACCGGCGGCGATTATGGTATCGAGGGCGGCATCGCCTGTACGATTGCACTTGTTATTTCGACGCTTGCTGTCCAGTTTCTTCCGCTCGTAAAACCGGACGAAGAAATGCTGGCCCTGACGAGCCCGCGGGCGGTCTTATAAGGTTTGGATTTTAAAGGAAATATCGACCGCCCTCGCCGAGTGGGTCAGCCGCCCGACGGAGATGAGATCGACGCCCGCTTCGGCGTACGAACGGACGCGGTCGAGGTCCATGCCGCCGGAGGCTTCGATCAGCACGGCCGGGTTGAGGTCACGGGACATTTGCACAAGCTTCGCTGCCTCTTCCGGTGTATGATTGTCGAGCATTACAATGTCGGCTCCGGCGTCGATGGCGTCGCGGAGTTGGGCCCAATTGGTTACCTCGACCTCGACCTTGTGCAGGTGGCCGACTGTATTTTTCGCCGCCGCCACTGCTTCGGTAACGCCGCCGGCCAGCGAAATATGGTTATCTTTGATAAGCACGCCGTCGTCCAGGCCAAGGCGATGATTCTTGCCGCCGCCGATCGTTACGGCATATTTTTCAAGAAGGCGCAATCCCGGCGTTGTCTTTCGCGTATCGACGATGGCGGCTCCGGTTCCCTCGACCGCACGAACATACTGACGCGTGAGCGTGGCAACCCCGGACATACGTTGAAGCAGGTTGAGTGCTACACGTTCGCCGGTCAGCAGCACGTCGGCATAACCTTTGAGAACGCCAAAAACTGTTCCCTCTTCGACTTCGTCGCCATCCGAAAAAGATGTCTCGATCTCCGAGATCTCGGCGTCAAGGTGTAGAAAAACGGCCTCGGCCACTTCGAGCCCGCAAATGACGAGATATTCCTTCGCCAAAAAACGGCCGATCCCGCGCACGTCGCCGGGCACGGTGGAAGACGTAGTTATATCGCCCCGGCCGATGTCCTCGGCCAAAAATTGCCCTATTGCCGCAAGCGCGTCACCATTATCGAGCCAGTTCATAGCGAACATTATCTCCGAAATAACGAATAACGTATAGCGAACAACGAAGAGCGATCGACTCTTCGGTTATTCGCTATTCGTTTTTCGTTTTTCGTTATTCCGAATCAGAAGCCGTTATCAATTTTCCTTGGTCGGGTCAGCTATTTTCAGTCCGGCGACAGCGTAATCGTATTTGGTCACCTGCAAGCTGCTCCAGCCGTTGGAGTCGATGCCGCCGCGGCGGGTTTCGGTGTATTCGATGATGCCGTTGTCGTCGGCGACGATTTTGATCTCGATGAACTTCAGCCTCACCGCATCGCGTGCGGGATTGCCGCTGTCGACGAAGGTTGCTCGGCGCGTGTAGATCTTCCGCGATGAATCAGCGGCGTCGGTTTCGACGAAGTATTCATACTCGCCGTCCGGGATCGCCATCATCGCGTTTTTCGAGCACTCCTTAGCAGACTTTCTCCAGCCATTCTTCGCGTCGTGGCAGAAAAACTCCGCTCCGATCTGGATCGCGTCGTTCGAAGTTTTCTTCCCTCCAAACTCCGCCGTGACATTGATCCGCTTTGCGTCCGGCCCAGCGAAATCCGAAACGATATTCCGCGTCCCGGTCACCTGTTCACCCGTGTAAAATTTTTCCACCGTCACGATGCGACGATCCCTGGCCGAAGCCGCCTCCAACGCCTTCATCACAGCCACGTTGTAATCGGACTCATTTATCTTCTCCGGCTGGGCAAACACGTGAGAAGCCATCAATACAAACGCTAACAAGAAAATGAATAAAGCTCTTTTCATCCTAATAATTCCTATGATTACATAAAAGCGATATGTGCCTTTGCCTAACTTCTTAATTCCTCTTATTCTTCTTTTTCTGTGGTTAAAATTTATCCACGGAAGAAGATGAGTAAGAGGAAAATCTTTTATGCCAGAGCTTCGAGACTATTTTTTAAGGTCGCTATTTGGCCCTCGATCTCAGTCCGTCTGTCCTTCAGCTCCTGCACTTTTTCCGCCGGGGCCCGTTCGACGAAATTCTCATTTGATAGCTGACCCTTTAGCCGCTGGAGTTCCGTGTCCAGTTTGGCTATCTGTCCGGCAAGACGTTCACGTTCCTTGTCGAAGTCGATTAGGCCTGTCAAAGGGACCGCTAATTCTGCACCTCCGGTCAGGACGGCTTTGGCCGAGGCTTTGGGCACGTCTAGCGAATCGCCTAGTACAAGCTTATCAGCACGTGCAAGCTTTTTGATCTGGGCCTCGTTGGCGGCGAGCGTGGAGAGCATTTCCGCATTTGCCGCGACGTGAATATCGACGCGGTCGCCGGGTTTGATGTTCATTTCCGAACGGATGTTGCGGACACGCTTGATCGCGTCGATGACGAGCTGCATCTCGGCTTCGGCCTGTTCGTCGATGAGCGCCGGATCGCCCGACGGAAAATCGGTCAGCATTATCGTCGCTTCGGCTTTTGCGTAAGCAGGGTTGTGCAGGGCATTAGACGTTCCCGGCAGTTTTTGCCACAACTCCTCGGTAAGGTACGGCATGAACGGATGGAGCAGGCGCAGAGCCTGTTCAAGAATCGACAATATCCGCGTACTTGAAGGAATGTCGCCCGCGTTTATCTCGTCCTTTTTAAGCTCGATATACCAGTCGCAAAAATCGTCCCAGAAAAAGTGGTAAAGCAGCGACACCGCCGTGTGGAATACGTATCGGGCAAGTGTTTTGTTCACATCGACGGCTGTCTTGTTCAGTCGTGACACTATCCAGCGGTCGGCCAAAGAAGCACACTCGCTACCGCTCGTGTTTCCGCCGTTGGTATCCGAGCGGACACTCGCCCCCTCGGAATTCATCAAACAAAACCGCGTTGCGTTCCATATTTTGTTGGCGAAATTGCGATAGGTTTCGATGAGCAGATCGTTCCATTTAATGTCGGCACCGGTAGCGATGGACGCGAGATAGATGCGCGTTGCATCGACGCCGAATTTGTCGAACATCTCGATCGGGTCGACGCCGTTCTTGCGGGATTTGGACATCGGCTTGCCGTCTTTGCCGAGCACGGTGCCGGTAACGATAACATCTTCGAAGGCTTTCTTATCGACGAATTTTTTCGTCAGCATTATCATC
>JABFSB010000130.1 GCA_013140875.1 Acidobacteriota bacterium | reverse complement strand
ATGGAAGCCGGGAAAACGACTTCGACGGTGACAGCCGAGCCGACTTGGCGGTAGTTCGTCCATTAGCCAGCACATGTGTATGTGCTTCGTGGGACGGCTGGGTATACCACATTTACTTGGGGCGTGGCTGGGGACAAGATGTCTCCGGCCGATTATGATGGCGATGGGAAGACCGGTGTGGCTGTGTTTCGGCCTTCGACCGGGCGGTGGCTTTTGGTCAATTCTTCTAACCTGACGTTTACGACTTACAACTGGGGCAGGATGGCGATCTGCCGGTGCCGACGGATAGGGACAATGATGGAAGGACTGATCTAGTTTTGTTCAGGCCGTCGACGAACACCTGGTATCCGAGATCGACTGCGACGGGGCCGTTGACGCCAACCCAATTTGGAGAGTTGGGCGACAAGCCGATGGTCGGTGATTTCGATGCCGACGGGGTCGGCGATATCGCTTTGTTCAGACCGAGCAACAACAACTGGTACATCATCAAGTCGAGCCTGGGGTTCTTCGTCCAGATGTGGGGCGAGGCTGGCGATATCCCGACGACGGGAGATTTCGACGGTGACGGAGCGACTGACCAGGCGGTGTTCAGGCCTTCGACCGGACAATGGTTCCTGAGCCGGACGACGGCCGGATTCTCGTCACAGTTCTGGGGCCAGAACGGAGACATCCCGGTCGCGGCAGACTACGACGGTGACGGGAAGACTGACGTGGCGGTTTTCAGGCCAGCGAACGCAACGAGGTACATCGTAAACTCGACGGCCGGAATCCAAACCACCCAATTCGGTCAAACCGGCGACGTACCGACGCAGAGTTCGTTACTTTACTAGATGTTTAGGCCGTTATTTATACTCTGATAGAAATTAAAGACTGATGTGGGTGACAGAATTGAAAATATGAATTTTTGTTTCAAACAATTGAAACATAGCGTTGAAAAAACCTCAGCTTTATTACACTTCCGTGCCCTCAATCCGCATGTCAAAAAACTAATATTTTTTCTACTTGAGCGTTTTGTCCAAGGCTAAATGCATAGGAGTCAGTCTGGTCAATAAATTTCACTTGATTTCATCCCACGGGACATCGCACGCATTTCCGTTATACGAGGGAAAATCTCTAGTTGCCTTTCCCTTTTCGCCCTTTACTCCTCCCGAACCGTTGATGATACGCCAGTTGGAACCTACCTTGCGCGCCTCGGCTTTCCAAAACCAATCGGCCACGCCTACCGGAACCCAAATCGAATTTGCCTTGTCCGGCTTAAAAAAGATGAAATACTTAAAATCTTCGGCTACGAAATAGCTTGTATCCAATGAAGCGAGACCGTCAGATGGGCTGTCGGTAGCCATATCGAAAATGGCGGTCTTACCGGCGGCCGCCTTTATGACACCCGAATACGTGGGATCGTCACCCGCGCGATCCGGCTTGCAGGCTTCATCGCCCATCGTTCCGATATCGAGTAAATAATCTTTATTTGGAAACGCCGTTCCTTTAACCATCCGCCGGAACTCTCTACTGCCGCGGCCAAGCAACTGTTTTTTCTTTCTTCCTAGTTTGACGAGCTGCAGGTCTTTTATCGAACCGGAAAAACCAGCCGGCATATCTATCTTACAGTTCCATGCAATCCCCGGTTTGGTTTTTCTGTCTCCAAAGCTGATTCGGCGAGAGCCGCCCCGATCGGTAACGATCTTTGGCTTCGAGACTTCGGCGGTAAGACTTACCAGTTTCGGGCCTTTTACGTTAAAGGTCCTCGAGATGGTTACCCTATCCGTCCCGCGCGCTTTTCGAACAATCGCATCGCAAACGACCTGCCTATTATCATCGGCATCAACCCAATAAAAAGCGATGTTACGATTCGTAAAATACTTTTTGTCGAGATCAATTAAAATTGACTTGTTAGCATCGCCCCCATAAAAAAAAGTGATTCGTCCGGGAATGCTCCAACTTACTTTTTCGATCAGTGCCGACCCAAAACCAAATTTGTCTGCACTTAGCTCCACTTTTTCGCCGACGATGTATTCTCGAACACCAGCATCGATCTGTGTCTGGTCATATTCCGCCAACCTAAGATAGGAGGACTCACTTTCAAATCTGGTTCTCTGTCGCATTTCTATTAGTTAGGATTCAACCTCCTTTGGATCAGGGATTCTTCTCTTCGATCAATCGGTCTGCATCAATCGATAATCTTTCGATCACGTTGCTGCGGCTGGCTCCGCCTTGTGTCAAAACAACGAGCACAAAAAGAACCTTGCCTCGCTTTACGAGCGCACTGTCTTGCCTGACAGTAGCGATTCTGCTTTTGCATTTTCTCTTTCCGCCTTTTTCTTCCCACGCGGTACACTGCGTCAATAGTCCGACCTTTGAAAAGACTTCGATATCGGGAACCGAAGAAATCGAGCCGTTTCTAACCTGAGTTTGATATTCGTTTAGCAAAGCAATCTCTATCCAACTGCCGCCTCTTAAAATACTTTTGATTTGTGTTGAAGAAGGCTCTTCTACAAGCCGACCCTGTGCAAGCAGGGTAAAGAAAGTGCCCAATGCCAAAGCGTTGCAGTTATGACCGAATCCGCCTACCGGACTCGACGACCACCCAGCACCTCCGTCATACGAAGAGCCGAGCCAAAGCCCTTTTCGGTTTCGATGCCAAAGGCCCGCCTGGGCCGTGACCGAACCGATGTATCCGAAACCAACTGCTTTTATCAAATGTCTCGCCGCGGAGTTTGAAAGATCGGGGTGATGAATGTTTTTGATATGAGCCATCAAGCCGTCTGAAATGTTTACTGACACGGGATCAGTGCCGTTTTCCGCGAAGGTAAAATTTGTCTCGTTCACATCCGGTGGGGGTGAGATTCTCGCTTTCCTTATACGTTCGTTGAACGTTCGGATCAGCGTCGCCCTAGATGTGATTTTTCCGGTTATGGCCAACCGGTCCAGGTCGCGTTTAAGCTGAAAAGCGGCGTATATCGCCAGCACTTTCGGTGAACTGGCGCCGTAAACAGCGACCGTCGAATTCCAACCTGCATAATCCGGGGCGTACAGTTTTTTGCCGGTTAGGTCGATCAAAGCCGCCCTGATTTCGTTCTTAAAGGTGCCATAGTTCTGACTAATCAATGCCTTAAAGCGTGTATCCAGCCCCCCGGCAGTTTTATCAACAATAATTTCGTCACTCGCCGGATCGACAAAGCCTGGATTCATTCCTTCGGGCGTCATCTTGTCTTCCTGTACATCGGTCGGAGTTCTGTCAGTCGGAATTGGTGTTTTACGTAGATGAAAATGATCTACGTGTTTAAGATTTGGTGGGAAAAAAAGGGACGCGCTATCGGACGGCGCTGGCTCGAACTCGCGAATAATCGTCGGTTTAATTTGTACAATACGAAAAGGGTTAAGTTTCTTAAGCCTTACAAGATCACCGAAAAACCAGTTTCTGTCGCCGTCCGCAAAGGTGATGTCGATATCCATCGGCACCGGATACTTCATCAACCCGCTGCTGGTGTGCGTCGTGATGTTGCCCATATGACCGATTTCGTGCGCAATGCAATTTATGAAACCTTGTGCCGCGTCACCGGCCTGTTCGAAGATTTTGTGCGTCTTGATAAATCCCACCTTTCGATATCCCTGACCGGACGGTATGCCCAGCCCGCGATTTTGCTCCAAGCTCCAGGCGTTCCGAGCGTACTTGTAAATGTCGGTATTTTTAATTGTCTTTCCGATTCGATGCTTCTCCATTAACTCGATAACCGTTCTCTCTTCGTGCTGCTTGGTCAACAGATAAACGGGGAAGTCCAGCTTTCGAAAAGCGGCCTTTTCTTTATCCGACGGCTCCTGCCCGCGGTATATGACCACGAACTTGAACTTGGCGGTTTTAAGCCAGGCGTGATCCAGGGAGCTGAACTTCCGTTCCAATTTGGCAATAATTTTTTTCCGCAACTCGTCGCGCGGCTGTAATACGCCGCTCGGATCAATCAGGAAGATGCAAACCAAGTCTTCGTGCACTTGCCCGTTTTCGAATTCGTGTGACCGGTCGAGTACCGCCAGGTCCTTCATTTCAGCATCAAATCTGGATCGTTCCATACAAATAGCTTCTTCGCACTGCGTTGCCGTCGATCCGATCAGGTTTTCATCCAGGCATCGATTTGAGCTAGAACCTGATTCGTAATGCGCACGGCCCGGTTCGAAACGAATTTCCCTTTCTCCTCGCGTCCCGTTCCGATATGAATACCAACAAGATTTCGGGTGTTCGTCTTATCGTCACGAACCCATACCGGAGAACCGCTTTCGCCTTTTCCGGTGCTTACGTTGTAATACAAAAATACGTCGTCCTTGTGGACGGGACGGTTCGGAGCTACGCCCATGAGAGTGCCCATTCCACCTGACATCGTGAAGTTGGTTTCGTCGTTCTTTTCCAAAGGATATCCGGCTACAAAAACCGTGCGTCCGTCGAGCTGGTTTGCGGGAAGAGGCTCCAGCGACGTTCCCCCGCCGTTTTTAGGATCTCCCCAGCAGCCGAGCGGTTTCCATTCGGTCTCGATAAAGTTGTCCAGAGCGACGTCCTTCTTAAGTTTTATCAACGCATAATCGCGAGCCGAATTCGTACGCTTCCAACCCCTGTGGACGAAGTAATCCGCCACTTCCAACCCGCCAATGGAATTTGGGCCGCCGTTTCGAGCCGGAGAAACAACAATGCGACGGGCCGTTAGTTTTTCTGTAGTATGCAAATTATGAGCTGCCGTCAAAACGTAACGTCGGTCGATCAGAGTTCCGGTGCCGCCCATTTTCGTTCTCGTTTTCTCATACGAGATTTCCAGATGGCAAATAAACCTGAACGGAATCGAGAATGAATCCCTCACGCGATTTCGACGTCTCCCTTCGATGGCCTCGTACTCGAACGCGGGGACAGAGGCGGGCAGCCTTACATCCAGGTTCAAACGTTCGTGTTCAAATCTTGTTCGTTCCTGCATTACGTTTTTTGTCACGGGACATGCTCGCCGTATCCGCGATCTTCCGGATCGAGCGACTTTCCCATGTGTTTTTTGTAAAAATTGATGAATGCGGCGAAATTGTCGGAATAAGTACGCGTATTTCTGGGAATAAGCATCAGCGGAAGATCCCTCGTTTTTTCGAAATCGCTGTAGGTTCCGGGCAGGGCACCGTAGCATTTGCGGTTCGTCGCCGTCGCGATCTTCCTGCAATATCCCAGATCGATCATCAGCTGGCAAAGGGCCTTTATGTCCGTCAAACTTCTATGGAAAGACAGCGGAAACGTTCCGTCCACCCGCTGAGTGGGGAAGAAACTGGGCACTTGAGCAAAGAACTTATCGGCGTGAGAGCGAGTAAACTCAAACTTAATAAGGTCGTCATTTTTCAGTTTTCCACTTTTATAGAGTCGGTTCTTGAGAAGTCGGTGCAGGACCTGAAATGGAGCAGCCGCAAACACGCAGCCCCAGAGCCACGTAAAACCGTCGGATGCAAAAGCCAGACTCAGTTCCGAAAGCGCCGTCGCGTTCATGTTCGGAGCTTTGAAATCTTTAAGCGAGCGTCCGTCCTTATCGTTAGGATCTCGTGCAGCAGTCCCGGAATTGTCCTTACTGTTTACAAGAATCGGGCCGCCGTGCCATCCGTGCCCGAAAAAATTTAACTCTTGCACCGTACCAGGATCGTTTCGCCCGATGTTTCGAATGAAATCGTAAACATCCGTAATCGACATTACGCCCGAAGGGCTTTTGTCGAAAACTCTTCCGGTGTAGTTGGCTCTCGTCACCGGCGTAAAAGTCGAAACGTCGGCCCAAACTCGTTTCTTGCCTGACACATCGAAGCTTTTGATTTTTCCTTCCTTGATGTCGAAAAGCGTGAAGTTTATTGACGGGTCCGTGTCGGCGCCGCGGGTTTTTCGAAGAATCCGCTTTATCCGATTGATGCAGTACCCACGCAAATTGTGGGTCGCGTCTTCATGATCGAAGCTTGCCACGAAAAGAAAGCGCTTCATCTTTAACGGCGCTTTAACGGGCAGGGTGTGGGAGTCCGATCTCTCGAATTCCAAATCCGCAATCTCATGCTCGAATCGATTTCTTTCTTTCACGGTTACACCTTCAAACTAAGCCTGCTGCTCAATTACCGGGGTCGGCGATACGCCAAGGTCAACGCCGGTGAGCGTGCGGTAGGCCGTTCGATAGCCTTCGATCTTCGCCTCGATCTGCGTCAGCCATACCTCCAGTTCACCTGTAACGGGTGTGGTGTCCTGATGATCGATCACCTCTAGATCCAGCAAGACATCGCGGCCCTTATCGGCGCATTCTTTGTGAACGAGATACCTATTCGTTTCTCCCGTATTGACGGGGCGCTTTAGAACGAGTATGTCGTAGGCTGCCGGGATGAACTCATCCGGCGCATTGAATGCCGGCGGAATCCCAATTGTGGTCGCAAGGGACCGTATGACGGACATGCCGGCAATCGTCCAGACAATTCCGCTTAGGGTGTTGTAAAAGTTTCTTCCGTAGTGAAACGCTTCAAAGCGCTTCTTTAAAACATCAATCGTATCCCGGATGGTGATCAAGGTCGCGACGGAGGGCGGTGCGACCGGTGCGGCGGTGCCGCGGATAGCAACTGCCAACCGTTTGTCTTTGTAAAACTCCAGCGAGTGGTAAATGAGCTTATGGAAGAGCGTATTGAATCCGGTATTGACGCTGGTGTCGAGATTCAGTTTACGCCCCGCTTCCGAAGTCCATCCGAGCGCTGTGCGATAAAGGCAAGCTCGATCGCGGACCGTCGAAGAAATACCCGTCTTCACTTGGCGCGTCATCACTTCCAGAACTAGAGCCACGATGTCGTCTTTAATTCCCGGTTCCAGAGATCCGTTTGAAATCGGCAGCCGCCCGTTGCAAGCATATGCATCGAGGATCGCGCCGAGTATCTGGGAAATTCCCATTCTTTCCATGAACGAAAGCCATACGACATCTCCTGGGAACAGTCTTTTAATGCTCGGCAAAGGTGTCGGGCTCGGATCGGCGTTTCGGATGCCGTCAAGCGTCAAACAAGGTGAACAGAGGCAGCAATCCGAAATCCACTCGGTCAAGGCTGGGTCCACTTCCGAAAAAATAGAAGTTCCGTCGTCGCTGCATTCAAGCAGGTCCGGGTCCAATTCACTCAAGGCCGTGCTGCTTATGATCTTGTGCTTGAGACCGAAATTAAAATACTCCTCAAAATATCTATCGATATCGTCTTTATTCGTATTTCCATTGATTTTAATAAGCGCCAACATCTCGCCCGAACACGGAGGGAAAGCTACCGTGACACGCCCGAATCTGTTGGTCAGGCGTTTGCCGGTTTCAATGCGATCCGGTTCGGTTAGCCGCAATGAAATCGGGATACCGCGGGCCTCTTCGAGTATTTTTATTAAAGACTTAATGTCCGATTCCCTGGTGGAACCGCCAGTCGTCCCGCCCTGCTGCTGCATTGCCTGGTAGTCATCTTTGTTTTTTGGATCTTTTGGTTCTGCTGCCATGGTAAAAATTCTCCTTTAAATTCCTTAGGTATTAGTGCGATTCGATCCTCCGCTCTGCGAGTCTGAGCAACCACTGTGTCATCACGGCGTCGAGACTTTCTTCATTCAGCTTTCCTTGTTCCTTGATCAAGCGAAAGACGGCAAGGTGAGATGAGCTAGGCATTCCGCTGAGATCGATGTTGCCGGCATTTGCGGGTCCAATCCTATGCTTGAGTTCGGACGGAGCGAGGGACGAAAGATCGAACAGATCTGGAATACGCTTTCGGTTGAGCGATCGAAAACGCGTCCGCAGAAGAATAGCTCCCACCGTCGGGACGTAATGTGTCAGCTTGCGGACCAGATCTCTCGTAGCCGGTGGTGCTGAATCGACTGGATACAGATCGCGCCATTCGCGTTCCCAACGATCCCAGATGCCGCTGCCCCACACTTGCCTGCACCAGTCGAAGCACATCAAAGCGCGAAGGTAAGGCGGATGATGTGTATCGGACCATGAGATTCGAAACGCATGGCCTGACGGCAGGGCCAAAATCTCTTTGATCGCTCCAGCATGAGCAAGTCCGCTGCCGCAAAACGACCAGAAATCCGGCCCGATCTCGGAACTCCAAAGCGAAAACAGATCGCAGACAGCGAGCGGCGCTCCGGCACGCCGCAGTCCCGACCGAAGCGCTTGCGGCAAAGCCTTTTTCAGGCCGCACCGCACCATTGCTTCATGTCCGATCTCGTGAAGCACCGAGGTTAAATTGTATTTTTCCTTCAGACGTGAATACGGAATCTGCACAAGCGGCATCGGATTGTAGCCACCGCCTGGAAAACGGACGTACTCGCGAAAGGTCTTTGCTCCGAAGCCGCGATCGCATCCGACAATCGGTTGCTCGACTATCGACAACGCCGGGTGCGGCTTACGGATCGCATCTAATGCGAGCACGTCGCAGCCGGCCAGCAGCCGGCCAAGCTCTGGGGTATGTCTCTGCGTGAGAATGTCCATAAACGTATCGAAAAACGTAAAGGCCCTTGTCATCTCGAGCTCGAGTTCACCGAGAAGCGAATTTACCGCCCGTGCCGCGATAATATCGGCGGGTTGTGCGAGGTACGCTCTCGACCCGCGCTTGAGCCGACGTATTAGCCTCGTCTCGACCACTTTCAATTCGGCCTCCAAAGTCCGCCACTGGCGTTTTGTAATGTCCAAATGCGGCGGAAGCGAAACCGTTTCGCGTAACGACGAAAGGGCCTCGATTCTGATCCGCTGCGCGTCGATCCTGCGCTCAAGCGACCTTGAATGTTCGAACGCGACAGATCTCATCTGCGTTTTTTGCGGACTACCACCAGGTATTCACCGGGAGCAAGGGCTACGACACGCCTTCTGCCTTGAGGTTTTCTCCAACCGGCCGTACTTGGGCTTCTTCCTCCGCTTCGCGTCCTCGCGGAAGACAATGCCGACTGCAGGGCCCTTTTCGCGATGTCACTTGCGACTGCCGGATTGGCGGCCCTTGGCGTTATGTTTGCGGCAAGATTCTCATACGCCTCACGCGCAACCTCGGTGTAGTTGTCCCACGCTTCGCGGTTCACATCCGGACTGTTCGATGCCTCGAAACCGAGCGCGCTGAGAGCAGGCATGGCAGCGGCAATTGCCGGGTGAGATGAAAGAGCTGTCTTCGCGAGTCCTTTGAGGGCCCCGGTGAGATTGCCGCTGGCAAGAGCGGAAAGACCCTTTAGTGCATGACCCGCAGGCAGCTTGCTCAAGGCAAACTTTCCGAGCTTGCCAAGCAGGCCGGGAGCGTATTTCTTAAAGAGACGCTTTGCGGGATTCCAGAAAAAGTCCTGCTCCATTTCGTTCAGCAGTCCGTTCACCTCCTGGTCCAACTCGGATTCGGACTCGAACTCTCTTTGGGCTAATTCGTAAAAACGCTCTGCGTAGTGCGAAGTTTCGCTATCCTGCGACTCGTATTCACCGTCATATTCTTCTTCGTACTCGCCACCACGCTCGAACTCGCTGTCGAGCTCGTACTCGTAGTCTCCCGAACTTTCGTATTCCGTATCGGCGTACTCGAATTCCGAGTCGCTACCGTGTTCGGATTCGTTGTCCATTTCGAGTTCGTATTCGCTCTCTAGCTCCGACAGTGACGATTGATCCAGATATCTTGACATTAAAAGTAGTCCTCCTTAACAGATTGTTTTCCCTGCCGTGACCGCCCGGCACTAGTCTTCCAAAACAAGCTTGCAGAATTTCAACGAGATCCCCGATTCACCATTGAAAATGCCCCGGACGGTAAGTGGCCGGCCGGCTGCGAAGCCAGCAAACTCCGCTGCTTCGTACCTGCTGAACCAACATTGCACCTCATGCGCGTCTTTCTTTCCTGAATTCAGCAAAATCATTCCCTCGCTTTCGTCATCTTTGGGCATAACAGCAAAATTTGAGGCATAGCCTTTTATTACAAGCTCTTTGCCATCGAATTCGCGGCGGGCGGCTTCAATGGACACGCTGTATTTGTCAGCCAATGTCTTCGCGCTCATCGTTCGGGTTGAGGAATTCGCTCGACAGGAATCGAGAGCTGTTAGGGCGGCCAGCATTATTATTCCTCCGAGAACTATTTCTCTTCTTTCCATAGCTGCCGCCAAACCCAAGTGTTTCTGCCTGTTCTCTAGCAAAGATAGGCAGGAACCCTCTAAAAAGTCCTTTGAATCGGATTTGATTTTCGATTAGAAATTCATTTGAGGGGTTTATGTCATTTGAAAACAGTCAGTTATACATATTCAAAGAATTCCTTCTCGACGTCGGCGAAAAGGTTTTATTAAGAAACGGAGAAGAGATAGCGATCACCCCTAAGGCATTTCAACTTCTCCAAATCCTGGTAGAAAACCATGGCGCCATCGTTAAAAAAGAACATTTGTTCTCCGAAATATGGACAAACAGTTTCGTTGAGGAAGGTAATCTCGCATTCACGGCCCGATTGCTAAGAAAAGTTCTCGGCGACGATGCAAAGCATCCTGTATTCATAGAAACGATTCCGCGTAAGGGTTACCGGTTTATCGCGGATGTGTCAGGGAACGCCGAGATATCGGCTGACGCAACGACGCCGGTACCAAAATGGAAGTCTTCGTCGATTGTGTACAATTCGGCAATTGCGTCCCTTCTCGTTTTCTCCATTGGAGCTTTTATTACAATCGGTTGGTATTTTTCAAAGCGATCCGCCGTTTCGACCGCCCCAATTCTCTTGGTCCCCTTCAACGTCGAGCGGCTCACATCCTCCGGCAGCGCGGTTCAAGCCGTCATTTCACCCAACGGCAAGTTGGTCGCTTACCTGGATCAGGCTAATGAAAAATGGAGTATTTGGCTTAAGCAGTTATCTACATCTGAAAATATTCAGATCACTCTACCATCTGCCGTTATTTACTCCGGACTGGTATTCTCGCGAGACGGCAATTCTCTTTTTTTCGCCCGCAGCGACGAAGGTAAGAAAGAGCTGAATATCTACCGCATCAATACCTTCGGCGGCATTCCGACCAAGCTTGTTGAAAAAACGGAAGGATGGATAAGCGTTTCACCCGACGATAAGCAAATTTCTTTTGTCAGATGCGAGTATTCTCGGGATAATCACTGTTCCCTTTTCGTCGCGGATGCCGGCGGCGGAAACGAAAGACAAATTTTTACGTCCGCCGAACCTATCCGCATTGCGGATAATCAGTTTTCGCCGGACGGACGTTACATCGCCTTCGCGGCCGGGCAGTCAAGAACCGGATCCAACGAGTTTGGGCTTTTTCAGGTAGACCTCAGCAGCGGCGATGTGCATGAAATCGGATCACGGAAGTTTTTCAATATCAAATCGTTGAAATGGCTCCCTGAAGGAGACGGTTTGTTGATTACCGCTCGCGATTCCAATTCGCATAAGTTCAGCATTTGGAGTGTTTCTGCCAGGTCGGGTGAAGCGAATCAACTAACAAATGATGACGCGAATTTTTCCGGATTGAGTACCGACGCAAGTGGAGACCTGCTCTTAGCAACAAAGGTCGATAACAATTTCACGATCAATCACGAATCTGCCAAAGATCCCTCGTCGCGAAAACCCATCGCTCCCGGGGCAGACATAGCCTTGGCACCTGACGGCACAATCGTTTATGGCTCCGCGGATCGCGACATTTGGACAATCGACAAAGACGGGAACAATAAACGGCAACTCACAAGCAATCCTTCAACGGATATTGCCCCGCTTGTTTCTTGGGACGGCAAGTCCATCTATTTCACGTCAAATCGCTCAGGTGTCAATCACATTTGGCAAATGAACTCTGACGGGAGCAGCCAAAAGCAAGTCACCCAAGCCGTTGGCGGGTTCGCTCGACATCTTTCACCCGATGGCGAATGGTTGTACTACAAAACGTGCCTGACCAATTCGTTCCGAAAAGTCCGGACGGACGGACGCGACGAACAGGACGTTCCCGAAATTGATACTTCCGTCGACGCTTTTTCGCCAGATGCGAAATTTGTCGCATATTTCATCGACGCAATGAGCGAAACTACGGGTCGCTCGATCGTCATCCTAGACCTTGCTAAAAAAGAACCGGTTCGTGTTATCAGGATTGCAGATCAACGCTACGAACCGAAACATCTACAATGGTCGGAAGACGGCCGTACGCTTTTTTACTTATCGCGGGATATAAATAGATTTTCGCTTTGGAGCTTACCCGTTGCCGACTCCGCTCCCAAGTTCGTCGCGGATCTCGGCTCCGATCCGATTGAAGACGTCGTCATAGGTTTCGACGGGCTATCGGTCGTCAGCTCACGCGGCAAATGGATTCATGATGCATTTCTTATCCGGGGCTTGAAGAGGTGATGCTTTTTAAGAGATAAATTCGCGCGATTTGTTTCAAAGGACCGTTAAATCTCCGGTTGGAACTTGCTCTTGCAGACGCTTTACACTTTTGGTGAAAAATGCAAATGGATCCTTGCTAGTGATGCAAGGTTTGTCCCGAAGTTGTTCATAAGTACTTTGAACAATATACTCGCCTAATGAGATCTATCGTTGCCTTGTTTGCCTTTCTAACATTCTTTTTTGGCATTGGTGTGGCTCAGATATCTCCCGACCTCCTTCAGAGGGAAAACGCTTACCGTATCAATAATCTCGGAGTAGCATTGCTAGAGCAGTTCAAGCATGATGACGCTGTCGAGCGATTCAGGCAAGCTCTCTCTTTAAAGCCGGACTTTGCTCTAGCCAGGCTGAACCTCGCGATTGCCCTTTTCAACGCGCAGAAACTCCGGGAATCACGGGAGGCCGTAAATCTCGTCCTTCGCGACACGCCTGACTTGCCGCAGGCAAACTATGTTTTGGGGTTGATCAATCGTACGGAGAACAATCCGGATGAGGGCCTCGCCGCGTTTCGAAAAGTACTCGAGGTCGATCCGCTCGACGTTGGAGCGAACATCAATATCGGACAAATTCTTTCTCAACAGAGAAAATATGACGAGGCGATAGAGCATTTCCAGACGGCGTACCGTGCGGAATCATATAACACTACTGTTATCTATAATCTCGCGACGGCCCATCAGCGAGCGGGGCGACGCGAGCGGGCTTCCGAACTGCTCGTAGAGTTTCAATCTCTGCGGGAAAGCTCTGCCGGAACGTCTCTCGGGTTGAATTACTTGGAGCAGGGCCGATACGCCGAGGCGATCGCTTCAACGGGAGCGGAGAGCGAATTGGTCGATCCGGCCGATCCGCAAGTTAGTTTTGTCGAAACCGAGATCGGTTTGCGATTTTCGCGTCCGCGTGAATCCTTTTCACAGGTAGGTGCGGTTTTGTTCGACTTCGATAACGATGATGACCTCGACATAGCCTTAACAAATCCGGCCCGTATCCTTCGTAATTCCGGTGGAAAGTTTATGAATGTAACTGCGGGTTCCGGAGACTATGGGCGGGTGCAGTCGGCTCCAGGCTCCAGAATTATTGCGGGAGATTTTGATCGCGATTCGCTTCCCGACCTGTTCGTCGTTCGCAGCCGAGGTTACTCGCTATATCGAAATCTTGGAAAGGGGCGATTCGCAGACGTTACGCAATCGGCACGAATTCCCGCAAAGACCGACTTGCTTCCACCTATGACCTGTGCTTTTGTTGACGCGGACCATGACGGCGATTTGGACATAGTCATCGGCGGCACCGGTCGCACGGGAAATCGTCTTTTTCGAAACAACGGTAATTCGACATTTTCCGATTATTCCTCGGAAGCAAAGATCGACACAGGAATTTCGGCAATTAGCGTTGTCCCAACGGATTATGA
>JABFSB010000564.1 GCA_013140875.1 Acidobacteriota bacterium | reverse complement strand
CTGTACTGCTGTGCTCATACTTTGCTAATGGTGAATTGTGAATGGTCAATGATGAGTTAATTCTGAGGAATTCCAAATTCACCACTCACCGCTCACCGCTCATAACTCACCATTTCCTAATTCATGCTGTACGGCTCATAGCCGCGCAGCGGGTAATCCTTTCTCAACGCATGGCCGTCGAAATCGCTCGGCAGAAGAATGCGCCGCAGGTCGGGGTGGCCTTCGAAAACGACGCCGAGCAGGTCATAGGTCTCGCGTTCGTGCCAGTCGGCCGTTTTCCAGATGCTGGTGACGCTTCCGACTTTCGGATCGTCCTCCGAAAGCAAAACCTTTAAACGCAGGCGCTGATAATGCGTTGTCGAGAAAAGGTGATAATTTACCTCGAATCTCGGATCTTCCTCAGGCCCGCGATCGGCACCGCAAAGATCGGCGAGCAGGTCGAAGCCGTGTTTCGACCTTAAGGACCAACAAACATCTAAAATCGAACCTGCCGGCACCGTCACGGTTACTTCGCCGTATGAATCCTTCACCTCCGCTACCCAGGAAGCGTTCTCATGCCTTAATTTTTCGACGAACTCAAGAAGTTTTTCGGTCATACATTATTTGGAGAAGCCCGCGCGTTAGCAAGGGCGCAACATCCAGGTTGAGTGTTACGCCCTTGCTAACGCGCAGGCTTCCGCACTCTTTTACGACGATCTTCGTTTTTCGTGTCTGGACGGAATCGAATACGGCCGCGATGTCTGGTTCTGTGCTACTTCTACCTCGGTCTCGCGTTCGAGTGCCGTTCCTTCGGTCACGGGCAGTGTTCCGGGCACGATCGAAACACGCGATTCAGGTTCGAACGTATCGCGACGATCTTTGACCGACTCGGTCATGATCTTGTCCTGGAGCATCATGATCGCGTGCACCAGCATCTCGGGACGCGGCGGACAGCCCGGGACATAAATATCTACCGGCACGACCTTATCGACGCCCTGAACGATCGCGTAATTATCAAATACGCCACCCGATGTCGCGCATGCTCCCATCGAGATAACCCATTTCGGTTCCGGCATTTGATCGTAAATGCGGCGAAGCACGGGCGCCATTTTTCTCGAAACACGACCCGACACGATCATTACGTCGGCCTGTCGCGGCGACGCGCGAAATGTTTCGGCTCCGAATCTTGAAAGGTCATTGCGGGCCGAAACGGTATTCATCATCTCGATCGCACAGCACGCAAGTCCGAATGTCGCCGGCCAGATACTCGATTTTCGTGCCCAGTTGACCACCGCGTCGAGCTTGACCGTAACAACGTCCGGCAACGAGTCGAATAAAGTATTTTCTAAACCCATGTGATCAAATCCCTTTACGCCGCCATTTTCATCTCGGCCGCCCGGCGTTCTTTGGCCATCGCCTTCGCCTCGGCACGGGCTTCGGCCCTGGCCTGGAGACCCCAATCGAACGTGCCTTTTTTCCAGACGTAAATATAACCGATTACAAGAGTTGCTATAAAGACCAGCATCTCGATAAAGGCGATCGTGCCGTAAGCAACTCCGGTCGAAACTTGCGCCCGAAGCAGGCTCTTGAAAGCGACGGCGAAAGGCACCATGAAAAGAACTTCGATATCGAAGAGCAGGAAAATAACGGCTACGGTGTAGAACTTGATCGAAAAACGGTCGCGAGCACCGCCGATCGGGTCCTTGCCGCACTCATAGGGCATCAATTTTGTCGCGGTGCGTTTGCGCGGCCCGATAAGCTGCGTAACAAGAAGCTGGCTTACCGCAAAGCCCATGGCAACGAGAAACATTATCCCGATCGGTGCATAATCCATTAGGCTGAATTGAGACATTAGACCTCGAAATTGTCCTAAAAATTACCGAAATTTACCCAAAAAAGCTCTGCGGGAGCTTGCTTAATCGGAGTTTTTGCTGCAAGAACAATCGTAAGTTAAGCGTGTTTCACTGTCAAGGCAATGCCAGGCCCGGCCGATTCAGTTCCAAACCGCCGCAAATTCAACATCCTAACGGATTTGCAAGCCGTCGCCGGAGAATATTTATTGACCGTAAAACACCGGATGTGATAGCTTCTAATGGGCGTTCCTGCACGCACTTTTACCGCGCACACCTTCCCGCGTATTCCCCAAATTTTGTGATCACTGGTTTTAATACAGACATAGAGCACGAGGGCGTGACTTATCACGTTCAAACTGAGGACAAAGGAAAATCGAAGCCGATCATCCTGTCCCTGGTCTATGATCGCGGAACCATCCTGGCGAGCAAACGCTCGCCGTATGACGATCTCCTCGACAGCAATTTCAGCGAAAGGGTATTGGCCGAGAGGTTAAGCAAACAGCATAAGCTGATATGCGCGGCGATAAAGGCCGGACGCCTGGAGGACCTGAAAAAGCTCAGCGAGCGCGAAGCCAAGGGAACGATAACAGCAAAGAGCGAGACGGTCGCCGCTGAAAAAAAAGTCCTTCTAGACGGCGTTAGTGCGGCGGCGGCGGCGAAACCCGAGAAGCCCGTCTCCGTTTCGCTGGACGATTTTAAGGCTGCCGAAAACCCGATACCAAAGCCTGCTTTTGAAACGGAAGCCGCCCTCGACGAGGCCGGTTTGATCGACGAACCGATCATTGAAGCGGTCGCAATCATAGAAGATGATGTGGTATTGCCCGCCGAGGCGGTGGCGATTATCAGCGAGCCGGCTTTTACCGAGCGGCCCGATAACAAAAAGCTTTGCATCGAAATACTCGGCGACGTCAAGTTCAGGGGCGGCGAGCGAAACACGGTCGGTTTTATGGTCAGCCGCGGAACTTCAAGAAAGGTCGTATCGGGAGCCGAAATAATGGTCAAGATATTGGGATCGAGCTTCCGCCCGATCATCTTCCACGCTACTACCGATTCGAATGGCGTCGCGACCGTAAACATGCAGATGCCGACTTTCAGCACAGGCCGCGCGGCTTTTCTCGTTCGGGCGATCAGCGACGGTGAAGAGATAGAACTTCGGCGGTCGATAGCGCACGGATAATTCCTTCCTATTTGATATATCAAGCCGAGCTGTTCGAAAATTAGAACAGCTATATGAAAGTGTTTTTAAATGGCGAAACGAAAGAGGTCCCGTCGGGCCTGGACCTGAAGCAGCTTCTCGAGCATTTTTCATTGCCGTCGCAACGTGTTGCTATCGAGCTTAACAAGACCGTAGTTCGCCGGGCAGACTGGCCGACTGTCAAGATTAGTGATGCCGACGTAATAGAGGTGATCCATTTTGTCGGCGGAGGGTGAAGAGCCTTTTCACCACAGAGGCACTGAGAGACGGAGGATTTTGAGATTTGATTGGCTACGCCTAAAGGGGACGAGATTTCTTCGAAATAATCATTTTCCTTTCCGTGTGCTCTGTGTCTCTGTGGTGAATTCTTCTTTTGCTTTCTATCGCGCTTTGCGTGAAAATTGTCATATCTTATGTCTGACAAGTTTTTACTGGCCGGTAAGGAATTCAACTCTCGACTCATTATCGGCACCGGCAAATATCGCTCATTTAGCGAAATGCAGGCGGCGCATCAGGCTTCCGAAGCCGGGATGGTTACGGTCGCCGTCAACCGCGTGCCGCTGGATCGAAAAACCGAATCGTTTCTCGATCACCTCGACCCGAACATGCAGATCCTGCCGAATACGGCCGGCTGTTATGACGCGGATCACGCGATCAGAACCGCCCGGCTAGCGCGCGAGGCGCTCGAAACCGATTGGATAAAACTCGAGGTTATCGGCGATCAGGTGACGCTCCTTCCTGACAACGAACAGACGCTCGAAGCCGCAAAGGTTTTAGTCAAAGAAGGCTTTATCGTTCTGCCGTATTTCACCGACGACCTCATAATGGCCAAAAAGCTGCTGGACGCCGGCTGCCCGGCCGTAATGCCGCTCGCCGCCCCGATAGGTTCGGGAATGGGCGTCCAAAATCCGTCGAATCTTAGGATTATGCGTGAGCAGCTTCCGGACGCAACGATCATTGTCGATGCCGGCGTCGGTGTGCCGTCCGACGCGGCGATCGCCATGGAACTCGGCGCCGACGGAATCCTGATGAACACCGCCATCGCCGAAGCCCAGGGGTCCGAACAGATGGCGACCGCAATGAAACTAGCCGTCGAAGCCGGCCGCCTCGGCTATCTCGCCGGCCGAATGCCGAAACGGCTGTATGCCTCGGCGTCGAGTCCGATCGCAGGAGCAATTAAGTAGTCTCTCTCAGGAATTGGTCGAGAACACTCCTCGACCGTCGTGGCTAATGATTAGGGCGTACTGGCCGGTCATATCGAAT
>JABFSB010000006.1 GCA_013140875.1 Acidobacteriota bacterium | reverse complement strand
GCCGATCGCGGCGTCATCGTTCACCCGACGCAGGACCGGAATATTCGGATCGCTCGAAAATAGTGAAAAAAAGTGCAGTGGAATTGGAGCGGCGAGCAGGGCGAGAAGGATCAGGACTACTTTTAGCCGGTATTGATGAAATCGCTTAAACAGGAATACGCATCCGCCGACCGATGCGGCAGCGACCGCGAAGAGTGTAATGTTCGTGCGACCCAAACTGATAAAGATCAGCATCCACAAAGCCGCCGCAACGGCGATTCCGACGACGAATCGCTTGCTCTTTTTTGTCGCAAGGATGCCGGCAATTACCAGAGGGACCAGCGTGTTCACCTGCTCGCCATAGCGGGCATACCGTAAGCCGATGCTTGTCCCGCCGCCGAATACCAGCAGCGATGAGTATTCAACGATAGCTGGAAGACTGACCAGAACAAATGCCGCCGTTGCCGCAAAAAGCATTTTCCGGTATCCGTTTTTGGAATCGATAACAGAGCGAACGAGCAAATAGAAGATCAGATATTCGCTCCAAACCAGCGTGTGGTGAACCGCGGACTTCCACGACGGCGCCCAGGAGATCGATATCGCGCTCCAGGCGATCAGCGCCGTGATCGGCAGAAGTATGAGGTGAAATTCACGTCGATGAAACCGCAATCGAAAATTCGGGCGACAGATCAGATAGGCGAGCGAGGCAAGGAGAAAGATCGAGGCCGCCAGCTCGAACGGCCACATATGAATGAATGTCCGCCAATTCGGAATAATAGGAAACGTAAGACAAAGGACCACCAGAGCAAGGCCCAGAGCGAAATAGTTTCGCGGATCCGTATGATCTAATTTGAACATTTGAATTGCTGCGGAGGTGAAGACAAAAGCGGGTTCTCGTGCAAGAGGGCCACCACCATTATAACTAAAAACAAAAAAAGAAGCGATCAAAATTGACCGCTTCTTTGCTTTAAGGTTGATGTAACCTAAGTTAGCTTACTGACCCATTGCCGGGAAGATACCATAGCTCGAAGGCGTGGTAGCCGTACCGACCACAGCGCCCATCGTGCCAGCACCGCCGGTTGTACCAAGCGACTCGACACCGAGGATACCGTCGGTAGCGATACCGAAGTTACGTGTTCCCGTAGCGGTGATTCCGCTGTTGACCTGCGGCTTTGCAACGCAAGCAAAGGTTGCAGGGTTACCGCCGACACCAGCAACGCGGGGCTGCTGAACGTAGGTACCGTTGCCCGACAAAGCATCAAAGCTGTAGCCGCTCTTTCCGTTGGCACCAGCCAAAACTGAGTCGATAAGGTTAACGGCTCCGAGGCTGGCGATGCTCAAGGCATAGTCGCCGTTGCCGCTGGTTGCCTGATACGTTGCGTTCGCACCGTGCAGGGTTCTGAGTGCCGACGAAGCAGCACCTTCGTTTGCCGAGCGGCGTGCCGCCAGCAGGTTAGGGATAGCGATGGCTGCGATGATGCCGATGATAACAACGACGATCAACAATTCGATAAGTGAGAAACCTTTCTGATTTTTCATTCTAATTCACAAGCTCCTAAAGTAATCAAGTTTTTACTGTCTACCTTTCCCAGGCTGCAATGGCTATTACAAGCCCCGTGCCAAAGCCGGAAATAGTGCCGACATTCTCGGCTGGAAATGCAGAAACGATTGATTTCTCAAGGTTTAAGGCAGGCGAGAACAAACCTGCCGACGATCGGTTTTCCGATTAAAGCTCACTCAGGCGGGCCCGTTTATACCAGTTTTTGGCAATGGCTGACTGACAAAAAATGTCAGGATCGTGTTTTTCGTTTAGCGGAGGCCAAGACATTGAATTGATCTCCCGATTCGAATATAATTCTTCAACTCAAAAATAAAATTGAAAGGATCCATTGCGTTGGCGTCAGTTAGCTTTGCTCCCGGGAGTTTTATCGCCTGAACCAGCCCACTTAAATTATGTTATTCCCGAACATTTCTTCCCGCACCACCTTGTTTATTTCAATGATCGTCGTTCTTGCCGGTCTGATTACTGCCCTTGAATGGGCGGCCGCCCGGCCGACTGAAGCGCAGGGACGCACGCAAGCTTCGCCAAACGCGGCGCTTACGCCTGGTAACGTCGTTGTATACCGTGTGGGTGACGGCGTCGCTTCACTAAACAGCAACGCTGCGGCCGTCTTTCTGGAGGAATTTACACCGGCTGGCTCGCTTGTTCAGTCTATTGCAATGCCTACGGTCGTAAGCGGATTGAATCGAAGGTTGACAACATCCGGGACCTCTACTTCCGAGGGCTTTCTGACCCGCTCTGACGATGCCCAGTATCTTTTGGTGCCAGGCTATGACGCGGCGCCCGGCATGGGAAGTATTACGGGATCCAATTGGTCCGCAATAAATCGCGTGATCGGACGCGTGAATGCGTCCGGTATCGTCGACACCTCCACCTCTCTCGGCGATTCGCTTGCGGGACAGAATCCGAGAAGTGCCGTGAGCACGAATGGAACGGACCTTTGGCTGACGACCGCTACCGCCGGTATTCGATACGCGACTTTTGGAGCGACTTCATCAACTTCGATAAGTTCTTCGCCGGCTGGTCTTCGCGTTGCGGCGATTGCCGGAGGACAATTATATGTTTCCGCCGCCGCGGGAAGCATAAATCTGGCGACGGTTGGAAGCGGAATCCCAACAACGACCGGACAAACGATCACCAATCTTCCCGGCTTTCCGACGACAGGAACTCCATATGGCTTTCTTTTCGCCGATCTCAGTGGCAGTGTGGCGGGTCTCGATACGGTATATCTCGCGGATGAAGGCGGACAAGTGCAAAAGTTCTCGCTCGTCTCCGGCAACTGGGTAAGTAATGGTACGATCGCACTCGCATCCGCACGTGGCCTCGCTGGTACGGTAAGCGGAACGAGCGTTACCTTATTTGTTACCGCGGGTTCCTCCACAACGACTCTCCGAACATTGACCGACACCTCCGGTTACAATGCGGCAATCACGGGAAGCCTTACGACCCTTGCTACCGCGGCCGCCGGCACCGCGTTTCGGGGTGTAGCGATGGCGCCCGGAAACGTACCTACCAACACGGCTCCGATAATCAACAGCGTCGCACCGACGATTGCGACCGAAGACATTCTTTTTACGTACAATGCCACGATGACCGACCCGGACGGGCCGGGGCAGACATGGAGTTTGTTGGGAACGCACACCTGCGGTGGAATGATAGTTCCCGCGACCGGAGTTTTTACGTTTACACCTGCCGGCCCTGTCCCCGCCGCAAGTTGCGTGATGGCGGTCCAGGTTTGCGATGGCGGAACGCCGAATTTGTGCGGTACCCAGACGACGACGGTAAATATTACGGCGGTCAATGATCCGCCGGTCGCCACCGATGATAGTCGATCGACAACTGTTAATATTCCTTTGAACGTGACCGGGGCTTCGCTCACCTCAAACGATGTGGACGCCGACGGCCCCGTTTTGAACGTAACCGCGGTATCAAATCCGATAAATGGTACGGTCGGCCTAGCCGCGGGAAACATAACGTTTACACCGACGATGAATTATGTAGGACCCGCCAGCTTTGAGTACATCGTATCGGACGGTTCACTCACCGACACCGGACTAGTCAGTGTAACCGTTAACGGTCCCGCGTTTTTGGGTAGTTTGAATGTCGGCAGCGGTGAATCGATAACTTCACTGACGAACGATGGCGGGCTGTTTCAGCAGATGAACGCCGGTACGATCAGCGGCAACGTTACGGTCAACATTACGAGTGACCTCAGCGCCGAGACGTGCACGCATTCGCTTAACCAGTTGGTCGAAACCGGGACGGGCGGCTATACGATTTTCTTCCAGGCTTCGGGCGCGGCCCGCGTGATATCGGGCAACAGTGGGACCGCCCTGATAAACCTGAACGGGGCCGATCGCGTGACATTCAGCGGGCTTGCGTTTGGGCCCGGAGGACTGACTTTCAGGAATGCAGGCAATGCTCCGACATTCAGATTGATCAACGACGCGTCGAACAACTCTGTTCTCAACTGCACGGTCGAGGGCGGGAACACGAACCCGGCATCCGGCGTTGTGTTTATCGGTTCGGGGCCGACGACGGGAAATGACGGGAACTCTGTTTCCGGCAGTATTATCCGCGACCGCACGGATGCGGCGGGCATTCCGTTAAATTTAATTTTCAACGACAGCAGCGGCGGAGCGGGCATTAATTCAAACACGGTGATTGCGAATAATCAGTTGGTCAATTTCACCCAGACCGGATTGTTTAACGGTAGTGCTGAAAATTCGACAATCAATGGAAATACGATATT
>JABFSB010000536.1 GCA_013140875.1 Acidobacteriota bacterium | reverse complement strand
TACCAACATTAAGATATACGAAACAAGCGGCAAGTTCGTCCGCGAGGTTAGGCTCCCCGGCATCGGTTCGGCGGGCGGCTTTGGCGGCAAGCGAAAGGATTCGGAAACGTTTTACTCGTATTCAAGCTTCAACGTTCCGCCTACTATTTATCGTTACGATATGAAGAGCGGCAAGAGCACGCTTTTCCGAATTGCAACTGTAAAATTCGACCCTTTGCTCTACGAAGTAAAGCAGGTCTTTTACCCAAGCAAGGACGGCACAAAGGTTCCGATGTTCCTTACCTATAAGAAAGGAACAAAGCTCGACGGCAGCAATCCGACGATCCTTAACGGATATGGCGGCTTTAACATTCCATCAACGCCGGGCTTTTCGATTGGTCGTATCGCGTGGCTTGAGATGGGCGGCATCTACGCTCTCGCCTGCATCCGCGGCGGCAGCGAGTACGGCAAGGATTGGTGGAAAGGCGGATCGCGCCTGAACAAGCAGAACGTGTTCGACGATTTTGCATACGCCGGCAAATGGTTGATCTCGAATAAGTATACGTCTACTCCGAAGCTGGCCATTCAGGGCGGTTCGAACGGCGGATTGCTGGTCGGTGCCGTGCTTAATCAGAATCCTGGGTTGTTCGGTGCTGCTCTACCGGCAGTAGGCGTGATGGATATGCTCCGCTTCGACAAGTTCACGATCGGCTGGGCGTGGAAATCCGACTACGGCGATCCGGCGAACGCCGAGGACTTTAAAGCGATGTACGCCTATTCGCCCTATCACAACGCCAAGCCCGGCACGAAGTATCCGCCGACGCTTGTCACGACAGCGGACCACGACGACCGCGTCTTCCCGGCACACAGCTTCAAATACACCGCCGCGATGCAGGAAGCCCAAGCCGGCGACGCCCCAGTCCTGATCCGCATCCAGGTAAGAGGCGGCCACGGCGCCGGACTGCCCACCGCTCTCCAAATAGAACAACAAGCCGACGTCTACGGCTTTTTGGTAAAATCGCTCAATATCAAAATGTAGGCGTAACCAACCGAAATCAGAAAGGGCCGTCTGAGGATCGTTTTCAGTCGGCCCGTTTAATTATGCGTCATCATAAAATCGGCTAAATGACGACCGGATCATTTGGTTTTGCCGGTAAAACAGTACAAAGGTTACCGGTAGCCTCTAGGAGTGAGCAAACCTTTCGGAGCTCCGGAAGTGCTGCGGTTGACAGTACCTGCCGGTCCGGGGACATGCGCGGGCCAACTCTTCAGATCAGCCGCGAGGCTCGGGTCTTTTGCGATCGCCTTGCTAAACTCCTTTTCCAGGAGAATATCAACTTCCGCTTCTGTCCTGGTGACAACCATTTTCGTCCCGCTGGCGGCTGCTTTCGTCCCGCCGCGGATCACGGCTGCGCCTCCCGTTATTGCGAGGCCAATCTCGGCAATCTCGCCGGCCGTCTTTGCCACATTGAGGATGGCCACGGCCTTTCCGGCACCCGAACTCGTATCGTCGATGTACTCGGCGATCAGGTGGGCAGCATTTCGTGTC
The DNA here is from genome assembly GCA_013140875.1 of Acidobacteriota bacterium. Classification (GTDB taxonomy): domain Bacteria; phylum Acidobacteriota; class Blastocatellia; order Pyrinomonadales; family Pyrinomonadaceae; genus OLB17. Next base: position 2,765 of record JABFSB010000536.1, on the reverse strand, counting down.
ACGGCCGCGGCCGCCAGAAGGTAGGCGCGCGCCGCCGTCATGTTGCGGCCTCCGATGCTTGCCTCCCTCGCTTTGATCAGCATCCGGTGCGAATAATTCCAGATCGAGATGTCGGGAAAGCTCGCTCCGCCGAGGGCGTCGGAAACCGCGGTAACGCCAATGAAAGCTCGTCGGCGGTCACTGGACAGTATATTATGCTGCATAATGCCGTCATTGATTTGCCTCTCGAGCCGGTCCATCTCGCGGCGCAGTTCCTCCCGCACATACCCGTGGTTGACGTCGCGGGAATAGCCTGCTCCGAACGTCTTTGTATTGAAGAGCGCTTCCTGGGTCAGCTGGCCATTCTTCGTGGGGATAGTAAAGAAATTGTCGCCGTCCGGGCCGACCGAAAGCCACACCTGGAACACTCTGGGATCGACAACGAAAGCACTAACCTGAGGCTGCCCGATCCTCAGCCAGACGCCGCTTCCCGTCAGTATGCTTCTGACCTTTTGCAAATACGCGGCCTCATCGGGGTTGTCGGTTTCGGGGGTAAAAGCGTCAGGCTCGAGGAGTTTTGTGAAATCTAGCCTTATGCTGTAATCCGCCGGGTGAACATAGATCATCATTTCCCAGGCTTTGTCGGCCTCGCGTACAATATTCTCGTCGCGCATTATCACGTTCCCGCTTTGCGCCCTGATCGATTTCTTCATCAGATCGTCATACTGCTTTTTGACCACGGGGTTAAGGACCGCCGCATCCATTACCCTCTGCGCCTGCTCGAGCTGAGCCGGCGTCAGAGTCGCGAGAACAAACGGAAGCGAAGCAAGTAAAAGCGTTTTTGCATCCGCCGCTCCTAGTGCTGCAGCCCTTTGCCTGTGTGTATTACCGTAACCCATTTTGAAACCTCCTTTCGGTCACATACATGTTGATTTCTTTGTCGATTTCTTTGTCGCGTGACCCGGTTATGTAAAACTACGCTGAGCCGTGGCCATATGCTAAAATCGCGCTGCGGTGGGCTGACTTTGATTTTCGATCTCTTTTGCCGCAAAAGTCCTTTGGGTTTATCGAGATAATTCTTAGAAAGTTCTTAGAAGTCGTATGTCTTTGGAGCCAAAGAGTTTCCGGTTTGGCGCATTTTTTCTTGACGGACAGGAAAAAGTACTTTTGCGCGACGGCAACCCGGTTTCGACCACGCCGAAAGTCTTTCTTCTGCTGCAAACGCTCGTCGAAAATCACGGTCGGATTGTTGAAAAGAATCGGCTTTTTAATACGGTGTGGCCCGACTGCTTTGTCGAGGAAGGCAATCTTTCCTTTACGATAAATCAGTTGCGTAAGGTTCTCGGCGACAGTAAAAGCAGCCCGCGCTTTATCGAAACAGTTCCCCGCCGCGGTTACAGGTTCATCGCCCCTGTTCAGAATGGGGCCGAATTGAACAAACCGGCAGACACCCTGCTGAATAAATCCACCTCTTTCGGAAAGCTTCGGTGGCTGGCCGTTCTCGTTACGGGATGTCTCATCGTCGGTGCCGGCTTTATCGGAATATGGTTTGCGCGAAGCAAAATGGCTGCTTCGAATATCCCCATCCTTGCGACGCCCTTCAAGTCTGAAAAACTATCCACCGACGGCAAGGTTTTCCATGCTCTCATTTCTTTCGACGGAAAGAAGGTTATCTATACAAGCGGATTACATGGCGAGAAGGAAAGCATTTGGATTCGGAATCTTGAAACCGGCGATAATGTCGAAGTGATCCCGGCATCCGACAGCATCTATGGCGGTATCGCCCTTTCGCCGGACGGCAATATCCTTTATTTTGCCCGTCGCCCAGCCGATCACGATGAACAGGGGGCCATTTACCGCGTCCCAATCTTTGGTGGCGTTCCCCAAAAGCTCATTGACGCGCCGTTGAGTGGAGGGATGAGCATTTCGCCGGACGGAACGAAAATCTCTTTTGTTCGGTGCGATTACCGAAGTGACGACTATTGCGGATTGTGGAGTGCCGACGCCGCTGACGGGCTAAACGCCAGAAAACTCGTGTCACGTCCGTGGCCAATAAGAATCGGCGATAACGAATTTTCACCTGACGGAAAATCCGTCGCTTTTGCAGTTGGGCAGTCGGAAAATGCCGCAAACGAGTTCAGCTTGATGGAAGTAAACGTCGAGGATGGGGCCGAGCGGGAACTGACCTCGGAAAAATTCTTCAATATCAAAAGTTTGTCATGGCTGCCCGATATGAGCGGCTTGTTAGTAACGGCATCGAAAATTCCTAACAGGCATTTTCTGATCTGGCAAGTCTCTGCCGAAACGGGCGGGGCCCGATTGCTGACAAGGGATTCTGAAACTTATTCCTCTTTAAGTTTGGATAAGGAAGCCAACGTATTGGTCTCTACGCTGGTTAGACCGGATTTTAAATTGCGTCTTCTTGATCTCGATAGTCCGTCGAACGGCCGGGTTTTAACGGACGCAATGGCGATTACCTTTGTCAACGAAACAAAGATTATTTTTTCGTCCCTGTTATCCGGTAACGACGAAATTTGGAGTATCAATGCTGACGGGACCGAACGCCGACAGCTGACAAACAATGCCGCTGACGATAGCCGTCCTGTTTTTTCGCGCCAAAATAGCTCGATTTTTTTTACTTCGAACCGTTCGGGAGAGGCTCAAGTGTGGCGGATGAAGATTGATGGCAGCAATCAGACCCAGATCACCGACAAGGAGGGCGGTTTCCCGTTATTTGCTTCGCCCGACGGCAAATGGGTCTATTACAGTCATGGCACAAAAAGGAC
>JABFSB010000215.1 GCA_013140875.1 Acidobacteriota bacterium | reverse complement strand
ACGACTCTGTCCGTACGCGAGCACTGAATATGCGTGTGGAGTATCGCCGAACTCAACGGCCAGCACCCAGCCGTCGCCTCCATTTGCGGAAAGGTTGCCGTCCGCGTCGCGGGTGAAGCCCAGTATCCGAAAGCACCCGAGGTCGTTGCCGCAACCGCCGACTGGAACGTCCACTTTGCCGCGGCGAACGCGATGAACTTCGCCCCAGGAAACGTCGAAACTTCCATATCGACGCGTTGTTTCCCCAACGGCCCACGCGAATGAATCGACGGCACGGGCCGTATCGGCAAGACCACGCGGAGTGTTGAAAGGATCGCTTGAATTCCACACTTTCGCAAAACGCTTTTCGTCCGGGTATAACCCGCGTTCGGGAGGGCGAAGGCCGGAATAGTGCTGCCACCAGATCTCGAAAAGGGCGGAACCGCGACTTTCCGGAGCCGAAGTGTTTTCCCAACGTTCGATCAATGCGAGTGCGGCGGCAACGTCTCCGGCCGGGTTTGAGGATCTGCCCGCCGCCACCAAATCGGGCTTGACACGGTCGGCCAAAAGCATCCGGTAGCTGTGCTTTATCCGCACAACGTCTTCCAAACTCATTTTTTCGTCGCCGCCGATAAGTTGGAGGGCAAGCTGGCTGCGCAGCGAAAGACGCGGCGGCTCAAAATTCGGATATGCATTCGCGGTACTCACCGGGCGGCGAACATTGGTGTAGTGAGGCGAGCTGTTTTCGTTATGCACATATCCGCCCGGAGGGTTAAGGAATTGCGGCAGCGATTCGAAGGGAACATAGCGCGACCAGACATCCGCGATTCCTTTGGCCGGAACCGCAGCGAGATCGTCACCCGGCGGATGCGGCAAGAGCGGAAGCGACGCGTTCCAGATATAGAAGATATTTCCGGCGCGATCCGCGTATGTAAAGTTCGACGTTACGCGTGCCCGCATCTTCATCGCATCCTTCCATTCCGTCAGCGACCTGGCGCGCATCATGCGCAGAAACTGTTCACCCGCGCGGAACTCGCCGTCTCCGGCGGTTTTTAGAACATAGATCTTTCCGTTCGCACGGTGAACGACAGGCCCGATCGAGGTCGACCAAAACTCACGCAACTCGGTCGAAAGGCCCTCGCCGTTGAGAAACTGGACCGAGATCAGGTCGCGTTTTAACCCGATCGAACGTCCATCGAAAAGATAATGGTCAGCCGTTTTCGGATCGACATCGAGGGCATAAAATTCATCGAGGTCCGGCGAGTTATTTGTCGTGGACCATCCTAGATCCCGATTGAATCCGCCAACCACCGAGAACGGGCCGCCGATCCTGAAATCGCCATAAAAATCGACAACTCCGGGCACGGTCAGGTGGGTTTCGTAATAACCGGCTGTCCACGCCAAATGCGGATTGCGAAGCAGTATCGCCTTGCCCGATTTTGTCCGGCCCGGTGCAAACGCCCAAGCGTTCGAACCTTCGTCGCCGGCTGCTATTTCTCCTTCGCTGACTTCGTTTTGGGCGGGCCGCTCACCGGAGGGCGGATTGAGGCGTGCGATAAACGCGCGGATCTTTCTAACGCTTGGCGGAGCTATCTCGGTCGCAGCTACGTCAACTCCGGTAAAATCCGCGGGCATACGGGCGGGAAACTTCTCCGGATAAAGTCCTATGTAACGATTCACGCCCGCCGCAAATCCTTCGTAAACGTCTCGGGTTTCCCTTGACAGAAGCCGGAAATTCTTTTCGATCGGCCCGCGATAACGGCGGACAGTGAAATCCGATTCGATCTTCTTGTAACCGGCGACGGCGGCGGCACGGCCGCTGGCTTCGAGTATTTCCGTCGGAGTTGCCGTCCCATAATCCTCGCACTGCAGCCAGGCCAAAGCGTATCCTGCCGCGCGCAAATTTTCTGCCCGAATATGCGGAACGCCGTGGGCCGTGCGCATAACTTCGACCCGCCGCCAAAGCTCACGATCACCCGGCCTGATGTCCGGCGACGCCGTATCTACCCTTTGGCCAAACGAACTTGCCGCCGCCAGCGTTAGAAGAGCGTGCAGGACGATCGACAGTGGAAGATGCTTTCTGGTTCTGTTCATCTTTTCGCTAAGGATCCGGGTTCGCTCACCGGCCCATCCATCCGCCGTCTACGACCAGGACATGGCCGTTCATGTAGTCGCTGGCGGCCGCGCTCAGGAAAACCGCCGTGCCTTGCAAATCATCCGGGTCGCCCCAGCGGCCGGCCGGAATGCGTTCAAGGATCTGGCGGTTTCGCGTCTCGTCCGCCTGTAATGCAGCCGTGTTATTCGTTGCGAAATAGCCCGGGGCGATCGCGTTGACATTGATATTGAACTTCGCCCATTCGTTCGCAAGTGCCTTCGTCAAACCCGCGACCGCCGATTTCGAGGCCGTGTAGGCCGGGACCGTGATGCCGCCTTGAAACGAGAGCAGCGATGCGATGTTCACGATCTTGCCCGATCCCTGTGCGATCATATGGCGACCCGCGGCCTGCGATAGACGGAATACGCTGGATAGGTTTACTTCGATCACGGTGCTCCAGTCCTCTTCGGAAAAATCGACGGCGGGCGAGCGGCGGATGGTTCCGGCGTTGTTGATCAGGATATCGATGCGGCCGAACTTGTCCATCACCTGTTCCACTACACGTCTTGGAGCTTCTTTATCAGCCATATCGCCGACCACTTCCTCGGCACGCCGGCCGCCTGCGTCGATCTCACCGATAGTTTCAGCGGCTTTGCCATAAGTTCGGGCGTGAACGGCAACATCGGCACCGGCTTCGGAAAGCGCTTTTGCGATCGAGGCGCCCAGGCCGGTTGCGGCCCCGGTCACGAGCGCGACCTTGCCCTCAAGCTTGAATTTATCCAGAATTGCCATAGACGAATAGTGTCTTGCGAAACCGCTAAATTGTCCAGTCACAACGTGTTGCCCATTGCCACTTAAACTTTTTGGAAAGTGTCGGCGAATAGTGGTTTCTATTAAATGAACGGAAGTAATCGGTGATCAAGCACAGTGGCAGGCATTTTTCATACGGATGCCTGACAAGGCTAGAGGTCTGTTCACAACCCTAAAGTAAGACAAACGAGGCTGTCTGTGTCGGACGGCTTTTTTGTCGTCTTTTCCGACATTCCCGCCAAAAACCGGAAAACCCGTTTTTTGCGCCGCGGCGCAGACGGCGCGACCGGCGCAAGGCGGCGCAAGAATCGGCGTTTTTCGCGATTTTTGTTCTGTTCCGTATGTGACGGAACAAGCGGAACAGAGCGGAACAAAAAGGGCTTTTTAAGGCATTAGTAGCGCCATTCTCCGGCTTAAACTCCTTAATTATCAAAGATCGAAAACCGACCAGACCATTTTAGAAAATTGTTGCGTGTATGTCAATATGTTGCATTGACAGTACACAAATGTTGCAAGGTCGATAATCTGTTTTTGGCCGGAATATTCCCGCAATTGTCTGTGGTAGATTAAAACCAATGCAAAAAGTTCTGACGGCCGCCCAAATGCGCGAGGTCGATCGATTGACGACCGAAAGATACGGCATTCCATCGATCATTTTGATGGAAAACGCTGCACATGCCGTAGCGCGCGTCATCACTGAAAAGCTCGGCGGTTCGGTCAAAGGGAAATCGATACTCATTCTTTGCGGAAAGGGAAACAACGGCGGCGATGGTGCGGCATTGGCGAGGATTTTGGCGACAAACGGGGCAATCGTTGAGGTATTTCTTTTTGGTTCGGTCCACAAGACAGGCTCCGACGCTCGGACCAACTTCGAAATTCTCCAACGCTCGGCATTCCACAGAATTTCGAGGCAGGGTAAGCAAGAAATTTGGAAATATCCGATGCTCAGTTTTGCGGAAGTCGAGTCGATTAAAGAGTGGGTTGCGGAATATTCGTTCGAACCCGATCCCGACTGCGTCGTTGATGCAATCTTCGGAACGGGGTTAAGTCGTGAACTCGATTACAAGTACGAACTGATTTTTGATGGATCGTGGTTCGACTCGAAGTCAAGCCATACTGGCCGACCGATTCTGCGAGTCGCGGTTGATATGCCTTCTGGCCTCCTTTCAGATAGCTCCGTTAAGCTCGGACCTGCGGCAAGAGTAGACGTTACGGTTACTTTCACCGCACCGAAGATCGCGAATGTTCTGCCGGAAGCGTCGAATTTCAATGGTGAATTGATCGTAGCTGACATAGGCTCGTCGCCAGTGCTAGTCGATCATGCCAGTTCAAAGATCTATTTGGCCGAACAGCAGGACGCGCTCGAGTTTCTCTCGACCACGAGTTTTGAGACTAATTCCTATAAAAAC
>JABFSB010000212.1 GCA_013140875.1 Acidobacteriota bacterium | reverse complement strand
GTGTATGTTCCGTCGATCTTGCGATAAAACCAGCCCGCTTTGCTGTCATTTTCGATTTGTGATTTGCGATTTCCGATTTCGCCGTCGTCGTTGTCTTCTTCGATTGCCGCATCGCCGTGTCCGTAACCCTCCGCTTCTCCTTTGGGCCGCTTGATCCAGCGGGCCGCCAGCATCGGAGTCAGCGTAAACGATACGATCAGCGAGACCGCGATCGCCGCCGCAGCCGTCAACCCAAAGGACGACATAAATCGGCCGACAATGCCGGTCATAAATCCGACCGGAATAAATACCGCAAGCAGCGAAAGGGTAGTCGCCAAAACCGCAAGCCCGATCTCACGCGTGCCCTCGATCGCCGCCTGGAACGGGTTCATTCCCTTCTCTTCCACAAAGCGATAAATATTTTCGAGCACAACGATCGCATCGTCGATAACAATTCCAACCATTAGGGTCAGAGCGAGCATCGTCATCTGGTTCAACGAATAACCGAGCGCCGCGATGGCGGCAAACGCCGCAATGATCGAAACAGGAATGGCCAACGCCGCGATGATCGTCGACCTAAAGTTCCACAGGAAAAGGAAAACGACTATGGCCGCAAACAGTCCGCCTAGAACCAGATGCTCTTCGATCGCGTGTAGTGAATTTTGAATGAACTCCGATTGATCGCGGATTACGGCGACCTTCATGTCCGAAGGAAGATTTGGAATGATACTTTCCATTCTTCCTTTGACGTTATTGATGACTGCGATCGTGTTGGCCCCGGCTTGTTTACGGACGCCCACCGAGACGGAGGTCACGCCGTCAAGCGAGGCCGCCGAGCTTGGTTCGCCGCCGGTCTTTTGAACCGAGCCGATATCTTTTATCTTGATCGGAAAACCGTTTCGCGTGGCAATGACGATGTCGTTGAACTGCTCGACCTTTGTCAGCTTGCTCATCGTTCGAACGCCGAGAGTTCTCTGGCCCTCGATGATGTTGCCGCCGGGAAGCTCCTGGTTTTGTGAACGGATAGCGGCCGAAACTTCGGTCACGGGAATGTTGAACGCTCTCAGCCGGTCAGGGTTTACGTTTATCTGCACCTGCGGCGTCCGCGAGCCCCACATAAAGACCTCGCCCACGCCGTCTGCCGACTCGATGCGTTCCTGAATCAGGTTTTCAACCTGTTCGGTCAGTTCCATCACGTCACGCGGAGCGCTGACGGTGTACATTAAAATCGGCTGCGAATCGGGGTCGGCTTTCTGCGCGACCGGCGGATCCGCGGATTCGGGCAGACGGCCGGTTACTGTGCTTAGCTTCTGTTGGATTTCCTGGAACGCAACGTCGGGATCTTTTTCAAGGTTAAAAGTCAGCGTAACATTCGAGCTGCCACGCGAAGAACTCGACCGCATCTCCTCGACTCCGGGCACCGTGTTTAGTGCGCCTTCGATAACGTCCGTTATTTCTGTTTCGATCTCTTCAGGTGCCGCTCCCGAATTCGTGGTACGCACGGAAACGGTCGGCAAGTCGATCTTAGGAAATCGGTCGACCCCAAGCGTAAAAAAGCTGAAGCCGCCGACAACGGTCAGAAATAGAACAATAACGGTCGCGAATACCGGCCTATGAACACAAATTTCAGCTAACCACTGCATAAAACTCCTTAGTTAAGCCGCCACTTTTGCGCCCTCATACAGTTGATCTAAATTGCTCGTCGCCACGGTTTCGTTTGCTTCAAGGCCACTAAGAATCTGTTGAAAATCGCCTTCCTCAGTTCCAAGCTGTAAGGTGCGCAGTTTGGCAATGCCTTCGATGATTACGAATGCGCGATAGGCCTGGGTCGCCGGATCGAAATGAATTGCCGATCTTGGGACGAAGATGCCGGTGCCGCCGCCTTCCTTGGTGATTCTCGCGGTCGCAAACATTCCGGACCGGAGGGCGTTGTTATTGTTCTCGATTGAAGCCTCGACGGTCGCGGCTCGTGATGCCGAATCTACCGAGGGGTTGATCGCCGTCACTGTTCCGGCAAAACTCCGGTCTTTGTATGCATCCACCTGCAATGTAACTGCACGACCAAGCGTAACGGTAGGAACATCGGCCTCGGCAACCTGTATCTGGATCTTTATCGGGTTTACCCGCAGCAGCGTGATAATAACGGACGCAGAAGTGACGAATTCGCCGACCGCCGTGGGCCGGTCGCTGACAAATCCGGAAAAAGGCGCTCGGATCACGGTATCGGTCAACGCCTGCTGAGCCGTTCCAACCTGGGTTTGGGCCGCTTCGACGGCGGCCTGAGCACTTGCGATCGCGGCATTGCTTTGCCGGGCCGTATTTACCGCCGCGTCGAGTTGTTCCTTTGCACTATTTACGCGGGCCCGGGCAGTGTCGCGAGCGGTCCGATACCCTTCGTAAGCGATCATCGAGACATCGCCGGTCTCGACCAGATCGCGATAGCGTTTTTCGTTGGCCTCGGCTTGACGAAGTTCGGCAAGATTCTGCTGATAGATCGCGTTTGCGGAACGGACCTCCGGGATCGAAGAAGAGTTGAAGGTGCCGTTCGGAGAAAGCCCAAGCCTGGCCTCTGCCTGACGAACGGCCGCGACGGCCTGTTTAACACTGGCCTGCGCGGATGCAAGCTGAAGCCGAGCGTCGCGGTCATCTATTCTTGCGATCTCAACTCCCTGCGAGACGAACTGTCCGACGTTGACGTTTACGTTCGCTACTTTTCCGGCAACTTTCGGTGCAACATTCGAGGTCTCATCTGCGACCAAGCTTCCCGTTGCCTGAATAAAAGCCGGCACGTTGCGGCCTTCGGTCTTGGCCACCGTAATGGCGATCGGCGGCGGCTCTCCACTGTTGGAGTTCCCGCTTTTCACGTCCGCGGCGCCGCTCGAACCACAGCCGGCAAGCAGTGCTGTGAGGCCCAAAACGGCCAAAAAATAAAAAGGCGTCCGGACGGACGTTTGATGAGTTTTCCCCATAAGGCTTTTGCTAAGATGCCAATTTTACAACACTTGCCGGTAAAGGATAACCAGGCGTGTGTAAAGTTTTGTAAATCAGAAAGGTCGGAAACTTGGAGTTTTCAAAGGCCTTTATATACTCTCATCGATCTTCTCCGTGATCTTTGTGTTTTAGATGCGTGTTAAAAAGCCGGTTGACACAGAGAACACGGAGGGGAAGACACAAAGATCACTAAGGTCGCTACTTCCAATAGTTGAAGGTATTTGCCGGCTGCGATAGAATCTTTCGAAAGCTATACAAAAAGGAGTCTTTTGGTATGATCGAGGAAATTTCGGCCACCGAGCTGAAACGGCGTATCGACGCCGGAGATGACATACAACTTATCGACGTGCGGCAGCCGGACGAAAATGCTTTCGCAAAAATACCGGGAGCAAAGCTCATCCCGCTCGGCGATGTCATCCGCAGGATGGGCGAGATAAGCCCCGACCGCGAAACCGTTATCCACTGCAAAATGGGCGGCCGAAGTGCAAAAGCCATCGAGGTCTTAAAACAAGCCGGTTACACCGGCGAACTAAAAAACCTCAAAGGCGGAATCACGGCTTGGTCGAATGAAGTCGATCCGAAAGTTCCGAAATATTGATCATTGACTGGCTCCGGTTTACCGAAGAGCCTCTGACATCCGCGTGATGATCATGCCGTCAGTAACATTTGTGCGACAGGACATAGCGGCCTTTTCTTTGTCGCCGTTTTTGATCCAGACCTGACAATCGAGGCACTCGCCGTTCCAGCAGAGTTCGGCTTCGGAGATGCGTTCCAAATCGATGAACTGCAAGCCGCGGAGGATGGTGTTGTTTTCGGGCACTTGATATTCGGTGCCGCAAATGTTGATCGTAATGAGCCGATCGTAGGGCTCGAAGATATCTTTTAGGTAATTGTTGTCCATTAACTAACCGGATGCAGCGGTCTGCAGTTTTCCTTTTCTTTCAAGGATAAAATCGATAAATGCCCTTATCGTTCGCGATCTCGAACCTTTCAGCAAAACCATCGCAACCGACCGCCGCAGTTTGTGGTCGCGTATCCGCACCTTGGCAAGTCGGCCCGCCGCAACTTCTTCTTCGACCGCCCAGGTCGGCATCAGCGAAACGCCAAGTCCATGCTCGACCATTAGTTTAACAAAATACGTGTCGTTCGATTCCAGGGCCTTTTCCGGTTTTACCTGAAAGGTTTTGAAAAAATCGTCGGTCGCCCGCCGGATCGACGCGCCGCGTTCGAACAGCACCCAGCGCTCATTGCCAAGATCGGCGGCATTGACCGACTTTTTGCCGGCAAAGCGGTGCTTTTTGCCGACGACCAACAAAAGCTCATCGG
>JABFSB010000414.1 GCA_013140875.1 Acidobacteriota bacterium | reverse complement strand
ACGTGAGGCGACGCAAAATCCGCGAGTCCGAGCGTTGCGGTCGCGAGGAGCGTTCCGGCCTCATCGATCAGAACAGCCCGCGAACCACTCGTGCCAATGTCTATGCCGAGAAAATTCATTTGACTTCAAGCTTCGCAGAGATGAGATCGACCGAATTTCCGCCGGCCATGATCTGAAACGTGCCGGGTTCGACGACCCGTTTCATCTCGCGGTTGTATAACGACAATTTCTGCGGCGTGATCTTGAACGTAACGGTTTTTGTTTCACCCGGTTCGATCGAGACGCGTGCAAAATCTTTAAGCTCTTTCAACGGCCGCGTCACCGAACTGACATCGTCGCGAATATACATCTGCGCTACTTCGTCTCCGCGCACTTTGCCGATGTTCTTGATATCCACGGTCACCGTCGTTTCCTCATCCGTCCCGAGCTGTGGTTTTGTCACCTTCAGATTTGAGTACTTGAAGGTCGTATAACTCAAGCCAAAACCGAAGGGATAAAGCGGCTCGGTCGAAGAAAGTACATAGCCCCGTCTCGAGGTCGGTTTGCGGTTGTAGTAGATCGGCAATTGCCCCACCGATCGAGGGAAAGAAACTGTCAATTTACCGCCTGGATTATAGTCGCCAAAAAGAACATCGGCGGCGGCTGTGCCGGTTTCTTCACCAAGATAAAAGCCTTCAAGAATAGCAGGGACATTTTCCGCAACATAGTTTATCGCCAGCGGTCCGGAGTTTATCAAGAAGACGACGGTTGGCTTTTTAGTTGCCAGGATCGCTTTTACGAGGTCATTTTGCCGTCCAAACAGGTCGAGCGAATCTCGGTCGCCAAGGTGATTCTCGGCCCACCCTTCCTTATTGGTATCTTCATTTCCACCGATAGCCAGAACTACGGCATCGGATGACGATGCAGTCTTTACCGCTTCGTCGATCAATCTCTGATCGCTTGCCGCGTCATTCAGGGTCGCCGTGTCGCCGAACCAGTTGCCGCCTTCCTTGGTGATCTTGACGCCCTCGGCGTAATTAACCTTGATCCCATTTCCAAGCTTGTTTTTTACTCCGTCTAGAATGCTGACCGTGCGCGGCGGATTTGGGTCGGTATAACCACCCAGGTGAGCACGGTTTGCATTTGGGCCGATAACGGCAATCGAGCGAAGCTTTTTTCTGTCGAGCGGCAAGATATTGTTCTGGTTTTTCAGCAAAACGATGGACCGGCGAGCGGTCGCAGCCGCGAGTTCCCGGTCTTCGGGAGTGTCGGTCAATTTCTGGGCCTTGTCGGGATCGACATAGGGATTTTCAAAAAGGCCGAGCTGAAATTTTTGATAAAGGATCCTCGAAACAGCCTGATCTATCAGGCTTTCGGGAATTTTGCCGGCCCTTACCTGTTCCACCAGGGTCTTGTTCACGGCAGGGTCGGGCAGCTCAACGTCTAGCCCGGCCTCAAGTGACTGTTTGGCCGCATCCGCGGTGTCGGCCGCAACATGATGCCGTGCCATAATTTCGGTCATTGCATAGTAGTCCGACACGACCGTTCCGCGAAATCCCCAATCCTTGCGGAGCACCGAGTCGATCATCCACTTGTTGGCGTGAACCGGAATGCCGTCTATCTCGTGATACGCCGGCATTATGCTAAAAAGGCTTGCTTCCTTAACCGCCGCCTCAAACGGCACAAAATGCGTTTCGCGGATAAGCCTTTCGGAAATGTTCAGGGGGCCGATGTTCGTTCCATTCTCCGGTTGGCCGTGTCCGGCAAAATGCTTTCCGGTGGCGATAACATGTTCGCCGTCGATAATCGGATTGGCATACGTTGCGTTTCCCTGAATCGCTTTGACCAACGACACGATCATTCGCGATGTAAGATAGGGATCCTCACCATAGGTTTCTTCGGTTCGCCCCCAACGCGGCTCCCGCGCCAGGTCCATGTTCGGCCCAAGCACGTGATGCGTTCCACGGATGCGCGTTTGGCGGGCAGCCACTGTAAAGACTTTTGAAACGAGTTCGGGGTCCCAGCTAGACGCCATCGAGAGCGGCGTGGGAAAGACCGTTGAGCCGCCGGACATCGCTCCGTGCAAAATCTCATCATGAAACACGGCCGGAATGCCGAGCCGCGTATTCTCTATCAACCATTTCTGGACAACGTTCGCGTATTCGGCAGATCCTTTAGCGTCGAAACCTTCACGCTGTCGCGCGATCTGGCCGATCCCGTGCGGAATTTTTTGTTTGGCGATCTGCGGCGAGAATTTCCCTCCAAAAGGCTGTTTGTCTTTAGGAATGCCGCTATTGTCATTAGGCTTTTCCATCCAGATGCACATCATTTGCGCGGCTTTTTCTTCCACGGTCATGCGCGCGAGCAGGTCGCGAACACGTTCGTCGATCGAAAGTTTCGAGTTTTTGTACGGCAGGTTTTCCTGCGCACGGACAGTGAATTCAAAGTTGAATATGTTGCCGGTCAGCAGAACCGCGACCGCGAAGAGGGCCATTTTTGCTCTCATAAAATGTTTACCTGTATGTTTTTGATCGTTTTTCAATTATTGAACGCATCAACCAACGAACGAACTTTCAACAACCTTCGAAACTCCTCAGCGGTCAAATTCGCCTCGTCACGAAACTCAACCTCGATCGGGCGGCCGGGAAACAGATCGAAATAATTTTCCTTGAAAGCTCCCGAAGAAATTCCCGAAAGATATACCGCGCGGGCTACACGATCCGAAGTCAGTTTTAACTTGAATCCGCCGGGCGTTGGCGTCACTGCCGTCGCGATCTGCGGACGCGAGAATGCAATTTCCTTAAATGGTTTGAAATAGTACTGGTTTCTGGAAATCGTCGAGCCATCGATTTTCAGTTCGGCGAGAACGACGACCGATCGTTCATCCGACCCGTTTAAAAGCTCGGCAAGCGGTACGCTCAGGTACGACTTTCCTTTTAGCGGCTCGACCGAAACATCAAGCGTTTTGGCCATTATCGACTTTCCGCCGAGATCGATCAGGTCTACGTTCAACTCTGCTTTTTTCATTTCCGGCGAATCGGATACTACAAAGAAGTTCAGCATACTTCCGTCCGACTGGATCGAAACCGCCATCGGCGCATAAAAGCGTTTTGTATAGAACATCAACGCCTTCCAGCGACCGAAATAGTCCATGGCAGACCATGAAGCGACCTGCCAGCAATCGTTCGCCTGCCAGTAAAGCGAGCCCATATTCCGGGGCATCAACCTGCGGAGGTGCTCGGCCCCGAGCTTAATTCCCTCGGCTTGCAGCACCTGGCTTACATACAGAAACGACTCGAAATCCTTCGGCTGATCGTATTCGCGAAGCATATATTCGCGGACAAGCTGATTGCCTCTCGGATGCCGTTGATGAGCGAGCATTACCGGAGTTTCAATGCTCATTCGGTCTTCGGCTGTGGTGTAGGTTTTGATGGTCTCGAATTCGGGAAAAGATTGGAAACCGTATTCACTCATAAACCGCGGGAACTGATTCTCGTACTCTGAAAACGGTTTTGAAGCGTGCCAAACCTGCCAATAATGCGTGTCGCCAATTCCTTGAAACTCCGAATCGGCTTGAAAATTTGAGCTGGGACTACTCTGCCAGTACGGACGTGACGGATCATATTCTTCCAAAACCTGCGGCAGCAGGCGAAGAAATATTTTTTGATAATCGTCCCAGACGTGGCTCGGGTTCTTGTCCTTCCACCCGCCCCAATGCTGCCAGGCAGTCTCTATCTCGTTATTGCCCACCCAGATCACGATCGACGGGTGGTCACGGAGTCGCTTGACGTTGTCGATAGCCTCTTGTCGAACATTGTCGAGAAACGGCTTATCACCGGGATACATGCTGCAGGCGAACATAAAGTCCTGCCATACCAGAATGCCCATTTCGTCAGCAAGGTCGTAATAGTAATCATCTTCGTAGATGCCGCCGCCCCAGACCCGGAGCATGTTCATGTTGGCGTCCCGCAGAGATGTAAGGAGCGTCTTGTACTTTTCCTTCGTAATTCGGGTCGGAAAAATATCCGCCGGTATCCAGTTTGCCCCGCGTCCGAATACCGGAATTCCGTTGACCAGGAATTCAAAGCTGGTGCCGAACTGATCAGGTTTTTGACGAAGTTCGACCGTGCGCAAGCCGGTTCGCTTCGATCTTTCATCGACCTTTTTTTGGCCCACGATAAGCTTGGCTTTGAAGGCATAGAGTGTCTGCTCACCAAGTCCGATGGGATACCATAGTTTCGGATCTGTGACCGCAAAAGGGATCGAAATCTTGTTTACGCACGGCGCTAGCTTGACCTGTTTTGACGCGACGGCTTTCT
>JABFSB010000534.1 GCA_013140875.1 Acidobacteriota bacterium | reverse complement strand
GTTCAAGAAGAATAGAGCGGACACTATGGCCCGTCCTGAATAGGTTGACGGATAGTAGCCTGCGAAAGAAGTTTCGCGGGCTTTTTATCATTAATCGCGGGAAAAAAATAATTCGATTGGTTTATCCAATTTGGGCTTGCACCTTTGGGAAATATCGGTTATGCTCCTCTTGCATTACAAACTGCCGTCGCCCGATGGCAGAATGCACCTGGGGAGCTGTAGTGGGAGACGGCTCCCCTTTACTGCGCCTAAACGTTGCGATTTGTTCGAGTGCAGGCGGGAAACCGGATTGTCGCAAAGATCGTTCTGGCGTGCTTTTGACTAAACCAAACAAAAGCGTTACAACAGTTTAAGTGTCCTGATCGCAGATTCCGCATTAACGTCCGCCGCGTTTCCAGATGACATACCTACAGGCAATAATTCTCGGTATCGTGCAGGGTTTGACCGAGTTTATCCCGATAAGTTCGACCGCCCACCTGGTTTTTGCCAGCCGCTGGACAAATATATATGACGGAAATGCCGCGCAGATTACGGCCACAATGGCGGTTATCCAGCTTGGAACGCTGGCGGCCGTGTTTGTTTATTTTGCGTCGGACATTCTTGGCATTACGTCGGCGTTTATCAGCGATCATTGGGCCCTGATCACGCGAAAGCGCGGCCGGATGCATTCGGGAACGCGCGGCGTGCGTCCGCTTTGGCTGTCGCATGAAGCGTGGCTTGGCTGGCTGATAATTATCGGCTCGATCCCGATCGGCGTGCTCGGCCTGCTTTTTAAGGATTTTATCGAAGGCGCGGGGACAAAAAACCTCTGGTTCATCTCGATAATGCTGATCGCGGTAGCTCTTCTTCTCGCCCTCGCGGAATTTGTCGGCAGCCAGCGAAAAACATTGCGGGACCTTGGCGTTTCGGACGCGATAATCGTCGGATTGACGCAGGCCCTCGCACTTATGCCGGGAGCCAGCCGGTCGGGTTCGACGATTATGGGCGGACTCTTTTCAGGTCAAACGCGGGAAACGGCGGCCCGGTTCTCGTTCCTGCTTTCTATCCCGGCGATCACGGCCAGCGGACTGCTTGAGTTAAAGGAAGCCTGGCACATCCTCCCGCCGGAAAGCTTTATGCCTTTGCTCGTCGGGACGATCGTTGCCGGAATCATCGGATATCTGGCGATTTGGTTCCTGATAGCGTTTTTGCGCAAAAACTCGACCGCAATCTTTATTATTTACCGCATCGTTCTCGGGGCCGTGCTGCTGGGGCTTTTGTATTTCGGTCTGATAAGTCCGACCGTGAGCTAATGGACTGTAAGAGATAAAATGCAAGTGGTTTCTGCAACAACTTTTCTTCTTTTGTGCTCTTTGTGTCCGCCCTTTGCGCCCTTTGTGTCAAAGGCTTTCGTTTTTAATCACAAAGTGCTTTCGATTTAACTGTTACAGTCCACTAATTGATCGTCAATGGATAAGCGCTGGAAGTTAATAAAGCACGATTACGATCAGGTAAGCTCGCTTGCAAGTGAGATCTCGGTCACGCCGCTCGTGGCTGCGTTGCTGATCGCACGCGGATACGCCGACGCCGAGTCGGCCCGACGCTTTCTCTCGCCGACAATAGAACACCTTCACGATCCGTTCCTATTAAAAGGAATGCCCGAGACCGTCGCACGCATCCGGACCGCGATCGAGCGCGGCGAAAAGATCCTGATCTGGGGCGATTACGACGTCGATGGAACGACCGGCACGGTTTTGCTGAGAAAAGCTCTGCATAAGCTCGGGGCAAAAACGGACTTTCACATCCCGAACCGCTTTACCGAAGGCTACGGCTTAAATATCGACGCGCTTGAAAAAGCAAAAAATGACGGCGTCGCGCTTGTAGTTACCGTGGACTGCGGCACCCGAAGCTTTGATCCGATCGCCTGGGCGGCCGAAAACGGTCTGGACGTTATCATCACCGACCATCATTTGTCCGATCCTGTTCGCGGATTGCCAGTCGCTGTCGCGGTTGTAAACCCGAACCAGTCCGGCTGCAATTATCCCGACAAAGAGCTGGCCGGCGTCGGCGTCGCTTTGAAACTTGCCTTCGCTTTGCTGGGCGAAACCATCGACGACAAATTGCTCAGCGAATTCCTTGAGATCGCCGCGATCGGCACGGTCGCGGATGTGATGAAGCTAACGGGCGAAAACCGCTCGATCGTGACGTTGGGCCTGAAACAGTTGTCACGCACCAAAAACCAGGGACTGCGGGCGTTGATGGAGATCTCCGATTGTACGTCCGAGATGACCAGCCTGCATATAGGTTTTCGCATCGCTCCGCGGATAAACGCCGCCGGACGAATGGACGTCGCTCGACACGTTGTCGAATTGCTCGAAACCGAGAATTTCAGCGAGGCGCGACGACTGGCCGGCATCCTCGACAGCCGCAATCGCGAACGCCAGAAAATGCAGCAGCAGATCACGGAAAACGCGATGTTCCAGGCAGCTGATTTTGCCGGACAGAAATTCATCGTCGTTGCGGGTGACAACTGGCATCGCGGAGTGATCGGCCTTGCTGCCTCGCGACTGGCCGAACGGATGTACCGGCCATCGATAGTTCTTTCGGTCGAAAACGGCATCGCCCACGGAAGCGCCCGCGGGATCGCAAATTTCCATCTTTTAAATGCGCTCGAACATTGCGCTGAGATATTCGAACAGTTCGGCGGCCACGCGGCAGCCGCCGGAATGCAGATCAAAACCGAGCGTATCGATGAATTGCGATCGCGGTTGAACAATTATGCCGAATCGGCCTTGGGCGATGACGACCTGATTCCCGAATTAAACATCGACGCCCTTGTGACGACGCAGACGCTCGGTTTAAAGATGCTCGAACAGGTAAAATGCCTTGAACCGTTCGGGGCCGGAAATCCTAAGCCGATCTTCGTCACAAAAGGCTTGTTCGTCCGCGATAACCCATTTGTAATGAAAGAAAAACATCTAAAGATATTATTGGCGGATAAGGACGGAAAACGCTTCGAGGCAGTTTGGTGGGACGGCGTCGAGCGTTCAAAAAAGCAAACTTTGCGGCCCGGTTCAAGCATCGAACTGGCTTATACCGCCGAGGCCAACGAATGGCAGGGAACGACGCGGCTGCAGCTGGTGGTTGAAGATCTGAAGATAGACGAGACGAGTGCCGGAAACTGATCGAATACAAAAGGGGTTTAATTTTCGAGCGCGGCTGCCGAAGGTCTTCGGGGCCGTTGCGTTATTGCTGCTCGCGGTCACTGCGGTCGTGATCGTCTACACGCTCTTTTTCTCGAAACAGAACCCGGAATTCCGGATGAAGAACCTTCCGGCGTCGTTGTCGAAGGATGTTGTCGCGTCGATCGATAATTACGAACGCCGCGAAATGGACGGCGAACTGACAAAATATTACATTCGCGCCGACAAGGCCGTATCGTTTGCCGACAATCATCAGGAGCTCGAAAACGTTTTTCTCGAAGTATTCAATGACGACGGCACGGCCTCCGACAAGATCGCGGCACAGAAGGCGATTTATATTCCGGCCGAGAATAAGAATTTTACCGCCTATTTTGCGGGGAAAGTAAACATCGACACGCGGGACGCCTTAAAAGTAAGAACCGAACAGCTTACGTATAAGAAAGAGACCGAAATCGCGCTTGCCGAAGAATCGGTCGAATTCGAACGGAACAATGTTTCCGGCAAGGCGGCGTCGGCCACCGTACACGTCAGGGAAAAAACGCTTGAGCTGAATCGCGACGTTGAAATAAATTCCATCGCCGACAATTCCGACGAAGCTCATCTCAAAGCCGGCAATGCAATTTACGATCACGCAAACGAAAAGATCGAACTGCATGATACCGTGACGGTCGCAATGTCCTCGCCCTCGATCGGCGGCAAAGCAAGCCGTAAAAGCGATCTAAGTGCGTCGCGTGTGGTTGCATATCTGCTGCCGGGCAGCAGCGAAAAACGCGAGCTGAGCAAGGTCGAGCTTTTCGACGGTGTGCATATCGATACGGCCGAAGGCGACGCATCGCCGACGCAGATCTCTTCGAATTACGCTCTCTACGAAAAGACCGCCGATCGGTTCGAGCTAAAAGACGACGTTCACATCATAACGTCGTCCCGCGATAAACCAACCGACATCAAGGCCTCACACGCCGTCTATCAGCAGGCGACCGGAAAGATCGATCTGGAAGGAAATGCCGAAGTAGCGCAGGCATCGAACAACGTAAAAGGCGATCGGATCCACGCCCAGCTTGACGAGGCAAAAAAGATGCGGCAGGCAAACGCCGCCGGGAACGCGTCGGCGAAGTCGGCGGCGTTTGCC
>JABFSB010000152.1 GCA_013140875.1 Acidobacteriota bacterium | reverse complement strand
AACGGAAACCTGCTTATCGAAAAGCAGCCGGTGCATCTGGCCTCGATAATCGGACCGGTCATAGACGGCGTGTTTCCTTCGGCCGAAGCAAAAAAGATCACCCTTGAGGTCGATGTCGAGCGTTCGGCCAAATGGATCAACGGCGACCCAAACCGGATTCAGCAAGTCGTGAACAATCTGCTGCAGAACGCGATCAAATTTACGCCCGACGGCGGCAAGATAGCCGTTTCGCTCGGATATGACGAGGATCAGGCGCTGATCAGCGTTACGGATACGGGCAAGGGAATCACGAGCAATTTTCTGCCGTTCGTTTTCGACCGTTACCGTCAGGCCCGCGGTGCCGACCGGCGGGCCGGACTTGGCTTGGGCCTCGTGATCGCCAAGCATATTGTCGAACTTCACGGCGGCACTATTCGCGCCGAAAGCGAAGGCGAAGGACTCGGGGCCACCTTCTCGATCGTCCTGCCCGTTACCGCCGCTATCGCAACCGCTGCTGAAAAACCTTCCTAAGCGGTTTTACTTTCTTCGGCCAAACTTTCCGGGCAAAACGGGCGGTGAGGATTTGTCAGCCTCGTCGTTTGACGGGTATCATCGCAACACAATCAATTAACAATCAAAAGGAGACCCGTGTGGAAACATTAACCCCCACCCGAATAATGGAAGTTGGCATGGCGTTTTGGCCGGCAAAGGTTTTGCTTTCGGCCGTTGAACTGGAGCTGTTTACAAAACTCGGCGACGGCGCGATGACCGGCGCCGAACTGCAGAAAAGTCTCAACCTGCACCCGCGTGCAAACCCTGATCTGTTCGACACGCTGGTTGCCCAAAAATTTCTTGACCGCGACGGTGACGGGCCCGATTCGCGATATCGCAACACGGCGGAAACAGCAATGTTCCTGGATAAGAAAAGCCCCGCGTTCATGGGCGGCTTTCTTGAAATGGCGAACGCACGGATTTATCCATTCTGGGGCGACCTGACCGAAGCTCTCCAGACCGGCAAGTCGCAAAATGAAACGAAGCACGGCGGCGAGGGAGTTTTTGAAGAGTTGTACAGCAAGCCGGAAAGGTTAGAGCAATTCATGGATGCAATGGCCGGGATTTCCGCGGGCAACTTTATGGCATTGGCCGAAAAGTTCGATTTCTCAAAATACCAGACGCTCTGCGACGTGGGCGGTGCCGCGGCAACGCTTTCGATGACAGTTGCCCGCAAGCACCCGCACTTGAAAATCGTTTCCGCCGACCTCCCGCCGGCTACCGCGATCGCCGCAAAAAAGATCGCCGCGGCCGGACTTTCCGATCAAATATCGGCCGCAAATATCGACTTTTTCAAAGACGATCTTCCAAAGGCCGACGTCATCACGATGGGAATGATCCTTCATGACTGGAACCTTGAGAATAAAATGATGCTTATCCGCAAAGCATATGACGCATTGCCAGACGGCGGTGCATTCATCGTCGTGGAAGCGCTGATCGACGACGCTCGTCGTGAGAATGCTTTCGGTTTGATGATGTCGTTGAACATGCTGATAGAATTCGGCGAAGCGTTCGATTATTCGGGAGCCGATTTCGACGGCTGGTGCAAACAGGCCGGTTTCACGCGGACCGAGGTGATTCCCCTTGCCGGACCGTCAAGCGCCGGAGTAGCGTATAAATAATAGTATGAGAGCAAACCGTTTATTGACATCGCTTGTTCTTCTCGTGGCTGTTGTTTGTTCATACGCCCAGCACCACGATCCGGCCGCCAAACAATCGGGCGATAAGGTCGATCTGGGCGAGATCGATTTTCCGACGTCGGGATCGCCCGAAGCACAGAAGTATTTTGTAAAAGGAGTATTACTGCTGCACAGCTTCGAATACGATGCGGCCCGGCGTGCATTTATCGACGCACAGCAGGCCGACAAGGATTTTGCCCTCGCCTATTGGGGTGAGGCGATGACCTACGATCATCCGATCTGGCCCGAGAACGACCGCGGCGGGGCAGCGGCTGCCCTTGCCAAACTCGCCGCAACGCCCGCTGCACGGCGTGAAAAGGCGAAGACGGAGCGCGAGAAAATGTATCTCGATGCCGTGGAGAAGCTCTTCGGTGAAGGCGACGCGACGGCCAGGGCAGCAGCTTATTCGGACGCAATGGCCGAGCTTACGCGCAGCTTTCCCGACGACCTGGAAGCCCGTGCGTTCTACTCGCTCTCGATCCTGGGACTCACGCGAATCAACCGCAATACCGAGAATTACATGCGCGCCGCGTCGATCGCTGAAACGATCTATGAAAAGAACCCGCGTCACCCCGGAGCACTTCACTATCTTATTCACGCGTATGACGACCCGGTTCACGCTCCGCTCGGACTGCGCGCGGCGAGGATTTACGGCTCGATCGCGAGAAGCGCTTCGCACGCACAGCATATGCCGTCGCATATCTTTTTCGCGCTCGGAATGTGGGAGGAGTCGATAAAGGCAAATACGGATTCGATGAAGACCGCCCGCGACTCCGGCGGCGGCGGTTATCACGCCCTGCACTGGCTGCAGCACTCGTATTTACAACTGGGCAAATTTGACGACGCGGCAAGAACGTTGGCGATACTTGAAGAAGATAACAAACGATCACCAACGAACTATGCCCGTACGCACCTTGCAATGTGCCGGGCGACGATGCTGGTGGAAACGCGCGGCGCCGCACCATCCGCGACGATGGAACAGGTAAGTTCTTCCGGGATCAATTCGATCTCTGCTTTTTCAAATCACGATCTGGCAATCGGACTGGAGTTTGTACGCCGCAAGGATGCTGCGTCGGCCCCGCAATCGCTGGAGTCCTTGCGCTCTCGAAGCGAGGCTGCCCGCTCGAAAGTTGTGGCTGACGGATCAGTCGACCGATATTCCAACGTGCCCCGATCGGATATCGAAGCCGCACTGGTAATCGAAAAGATCCTCGAGGCGTCGATCGACTATGTCGTCGGCGACCGGGAGGGCGCGGTGAAGAAAATAGTTGCCACGGCGGAAGCAGAAGACAAACTGATCTTCGAATACGGCCCGCCTGCCATTGTGAAACCCGCGTGGGAGGCGGCTGGCGAAATGCTTCTCGAAATGGGGCGAAAAGCGGAAGCCGCCGATGCTTTTCGAAGGGCCCTGAAAAGATATCCGAATCGCAGACTTTCGAACGAAGGCCTGAGGCTCGCGACCACAAAATAAGAATGTGTAGAAATATCAAGACGCTTTTTAATTTCGACCCGCCCGCGACGAACGGTGAAGTGAACGCCTCGGCATTGCAATTTGTCCGAAAACTTTCCGGTTTTAGCAAACCTTCGCAGGCCAATGAAGAAGCTTTCAACCTCGCCGTAGAGCGGGTTTCGGCAGCCGCTCAGGAGATGCTGAATTCCCTTGTTACTAACGCACCTCCGCGCGACCGTGAGATCGAAGCCGAAAAAGCAAAAGCGCGTGCGGCGGTTAGATACGGAAGGACCTGAGCCCAAGACCCAATTACAATTTCCGGGCACTATTTGGTTTATTTAGCAAAATTCCGGAGGTCCAGCAATGGCGATCGATATCGCAGGAATGACGCCGCTTATACAGGTTTTAAACATGCGGCGTTCGCTTAAATTTTACAGGGAAATTCTCGGTTTCGAGGTAGTAAGCGATTCCGGAAACGGAGATAATTCAAGCTGGGTGTGGCTGCGGCTAAACGGAGCCGATCTGATGCTCAACGATCAGTACGAGCCGGGACATGTTCCGGATGATCCCCCTGCCGAACGAACGAAATGGCACGGCGACACGTGCCTTTATTTCGGCTGCCAGAATGCAGACGCCGCTTACCAATATTTAAAATCAAATGGCGTCGTAGCGGAGCCGCCGATCATAACTTCTTATGGAATGAAACAGCTCTACGTCCGCGACCCAGATAACTACGGTATCTGTTTTCAACATAGCGCCGATGGCCAATGACCTGTGGAAAGAAACGCTTAGACACCTCGACGAGGGCAATTTTACCGCGCTCGAAGCGATGCTCGGCGGCCCGAAAGGTTTCAATAAGCAAATAACCGACTGGCACAAGACAGGCAAATTCGCCGATCAGCCGGAGGCTTTGGCCGAAGCTTTCACCTGCGCGTGCATGCTTGGACGTGTATCGACGGCGGAATATCTTCTCGACAGCAACGTCGATCCGCTCGCGGGCACAAAGACCGGTCTCAACGGATTTCATTATGCAGCGTTGAGCGGGAATCTCGCGGTTATCAAACTTTTGATCGAGCGCGGCGTTTCGATGTAGATCGAGAATATGTACGGCGGCACGGTCCTAGGGCAGGCGGTTTGGTCAGCGGTTTTTGAGCAAAAG
>JABFSB010000373.1 GCA_013140875.1 Acidobacteriota bacterium | reverse complement strand
GATTTTGATATACTTTCGGGTTACGTAAAAAGGGCAACAATGCGGCCCGGGAATGCATCGAAACCACTGTCCGGCATAGCTGCCCCTCAATTTTACCGACCGATATGAAAAGAATTGCAAGAATAACTTTTCTTGGATCATTGATCGTCGCCCTGCTCGGCGTCGGCCAGTATGCGCAGAAGCCGGCGAAACAACTCGCTCAAAAGACCGCGAAGACAGCCGGCAAGAAGCCTGCGCCAACACCGACCCCCAAGCCGGTTGCAACTCCGCCCGATACGGACGACAAGGGACAGGTCAAGACGTTCGAGGTGCGGTTGCCGGTTACTGTGTTGCTGAAAAAAGAACTAGTTTCTGGCCTGACGCAGCGTGATTTTCAGGTGCTTGAGGACGGTGTTCCGCAGGAGATAACTTCGTTTACGACCGACAAGACGAATCCGCCGGTTTTTGTCGGCGTGTTGATGGATACTTCGCCATCGACCGCAGGCAAGCTTGGTTTTTCGAAAGAAGCGGCGGCCAATTTTCTTTACACGGTCGTTACCTTAAGAAAGGACAAAGCCGCGTTCATGACCTTCGATAACGAGATCGCGCTCCGGCAGGATTTCACCGACAAGCTCGACCTCCTGCAAAAGGCCGTCGATACCGTGAAAAAAACCGGTTCGCAAACCGCTCTATACGATGCGGTGTGGACATTTGCCGACGAAAAGCTGCGTAACGTTCCGGGACGACGCGTCCTTGTGATCATTACCGACGGCGACGATACGTTCAGCCGGGCCGATCTGGTCGACGCGATCGACATTGCCCAACGGACAGAAACGACGATCTTCGGCATTTCGACAAAAGCGGGTTTTCTTGGCAGTGTTCCGGGCGTAGAAGCCGGAACGGTCAAAGACAAAGGCGACAAATACCTGACGCAGCTTTGCGAACAAACGGGCGGCGAGGCTTTTTTTACTGGCGATATCCTTGCGCTCGAAAGGGCGTTCAAAAAGGTATCCGATGAGCTGAAATCGCAGTACATCCTTACCTATCGCCCGCAAAATCAAAATTACGATGGCCGGTCACGCAAGATCGAGGTCCGCTTTACGGATAGGGATAAGACCGAAAAATTCAAGATCCGTACCAAGTCGAGCTACCGCGCCATCAAAGATAGTTTGAAATAGTTGCGAACAAGAACTAGCGTTCGCGCAATTTATGATGTTTAGATCCAGATTTGCACTTGTCCTGACAGCGGCCCTCTTTGCGGCCGGTTCGGCTTTCTTGGTTTCCGAGACGACCGAGGCTCAGACCGCAACGCCCGCACCCGCGAAACCGGCGACTCCGACACCGACTCCGACCCCGGAGGAGGAAGACGGCGTTATTCGCGTCGAGACCGAAGCCGTCAACGTCCTTTTTACCGCACAGGATAAGGACCGGCGGCTGCTGTTGACGCTTAAGCCCGAGGACGTACGGATTCTCGAAAACGGACAGCCGCAGGAGATAAGCTCGTTTTCGCGTCAGGTCGATCTGCCGCTAAGCCTTGCGATCCTGATCGACACAAGCATCTCGCAGCAGCGGACGCTGCCGGAAGAAAAGTCGGCTGCCATCTCGTTCATCGAATCGGTGGTAAGGCCGACGAAAGATGAAGTCTCGATCGTTTCATTTACCGGCGAATCTACGTTGGAACAAGGCATGACGAATAATCTGACGCGGCTGCGGCGTGCGATCGACCGCGTTCAGTTCGTTCCGCCTTCGGGTTACATCGGCGGAGGCGTTGTTGCTCCGGGCACGCCGCCTATTTCCGGCGATAACCAAGCTGTCACAGGTTCGACCGCGATCTGGGACGCTGTTTGGGTCACTTCGGCCGAGGTGCTTGGTCCGGCCCCTGAAAAAACCAGGCGGGCGATAATTCTGCTGACCGACGGCGAAAATACTTCGGGCAGAAAAAAGCTTGAAGAGGCGGTCGACGCCGCACTCAAAGCGGAAGCAGTCATCTACACTGTCGGCGTGGGCGACGATTTTTATGGCGGGGTGAACAAAGGCATTTTGAACAAACTGTCCGAACGCACCGGCGGCCGTGCATATTTCCCGCGTGACGAACGCGAACTGCGCGAGGCGTTCAAGCAGATCCAGGAAGAGATGCGGTCGCAGTATTTGCTTGCTTACGAGCCATCGAATCCCGAGAAGGACGGCACATACCGCCGGATCGAGATCCAGCTTGTTAACCCTGAACTTGCGAAACAGAAAGTTAAGCTGACGCACCGTCAGGGCTACTTCGCCAAATCGGGCGGCAAGAAATAACCACTATCTATTGATCGAAAGAGGCTGTCTGAAAAACGACGAATCTCTCGGTGAACTCACCGAAACCTCGGCGGCCTCTACGCTAAAAAATTAGGGTAAACGCAGAGAACACAGAGTCTACGCAGAGTTCACCGAGAAAGGCGGTTTCGGGATCCTTGTGAGTTTTATTAAAACTCATCTCGATTCTGACTTTTCAGACAGCCTCTTTCGTCTCTATTCTCCGATCTCGCTAACCGACGTAATCCACCAAACATTTCCGTGCGGATCGGTCACGCCTCCGCTGCGCCCATAATCCTGATCCGCCATTTCCATGACGCTGGTCGCACCGGCGTCGAGTGCCTTCTTATAGGTTTCATCCGCGTCCTCGACATAAACAAACATATTCGCGGTCGCCGGTTTCCATTGATCGCGGCTTTGCGAAAACATGATCGTGCTGCCGCCAATGTTCGCCTCGCAGTGGCCGACGATGTCGCCGCGCACGTCCTGATGCGTCATCTCGGCGTTGAAAACTCTCTTGATAAAATCAATGAATCCAACCGCGTCCTCAATCATCAAATACGGCATCACTGCCTGGTGCCCTTTTGGAATATTCATAATTTTGCTCCTTCGCGTTTTCAACTCTTCAATTCACGAACAGCCCCGGGGGATGCGAGTAATGATTGTATTAGTAATCCAAAAGCTCGAACCTCGTCACTTTGCCGTCCTTCATTTTAATCAGCCAAATAACGGAGTATTCGGCGTCGTCAAGATTCTTGAATAGCTCCTTTTTTGCGATAAGATTTGCCAGGCCCGGAATCGTATTCGAATGGCCTGAAACCACGAACCGTTTTGTCTTGCTTTTCATTATCTGGTCGATCAGTTCCTGCGGTTTGCGGGCGTCGTAGATCTGTATCTCTTTCCGGCGCCTTGCCGCCAATGGCACGAGCGTATCGCGGGTGCGTTTAAAGTTGGTCGAATAAAACGCTCCGGGCCGAAACTTTCCGATCTTTTTTACCAGCCGCTCGGCCCGCAGTTTGCCGTCAGGCGACAGTTCGGGATCCTGGCTTGAATCGACCTTTTCGGCGTGACGAACAAGCAGGATAGTTACATCGCGGCTCTGCGCCATGGCTTGCCGGTACGCACCGAGCGGTATGAACAATAGAATGGTCAGGCAAATCGCAGTTTTCATATATTAGCAATACACTAAATTAACCGTGACGTTTAAGTATAATGTTACCTTACAAATGATGGCGATTGATAATAACCCGGCACCTGCAAACACGACGAAGATACGTTCGATCGATCCGGTCCTGCAAAGCCTCGCCTGGCTGTTGGCCGAAAACCGGGCCGGGATACTCGAGGCCAACCGGGCTGATATTGCCGCGTGTCCGCCGGACGACATCGTGATATACGACCGGCTAAGAGTGGACGAGGCAAAAATTGATAAAATGATCGCGTCGGTCGAAAGCGTTATCGCCTTGCCGTCGGCGGTCGGAACGGTAATATCGTCGCATACGAGGCGTGATGGCCTGAAGATCGAAAATCGCCGCGTTCCTTTCGGCACCATTCTGATCATTTTCGAGGCCCGCCCGGACGTGTGCATCGAGGCCGCGATCATTGCAGCTAAAGCCGGAAATAAAATTCTGCTCAAAGGCGGTAAGGAAGCACGAAATACTAATCTGATGCTTGCCGGTCTTTGGAAAAAAGCTCTTGATGAGAATGACTTTGACTCGTCGTTTGTCCGATACCTTGATATCTCGCGTGAAGAAACGCAAAAGCTGATCGCCGGCGAGCGGGAAAACTTCGATCTGGTCATTCCGCGCGGCGGCGAGGCGTTGATCGATTTTGCGGTGAAGAATTCAAAGGCTCCCGTTTTGGTTAGCGGCCGAGGCAACAATTTTCTTTTCATCGATGAAGAAGCCGACTTTGCAATGGCCTTGAAGATCGCGATCGACGGCAAATCACGGCTTAGCGTCTGCAACGCGCTCGACAAGATTCTGATCCACAAAGATTTCCCCGACCTCGAATCGCGTATCCGCAAACTGGCTGGAGATTTTCACGACATCGGTGTCGAGGTGTTGGGT
>JABFSB010000244.1 GCA_013140875.1 Acidobacteriota bacterium | reverse complement strand
ATTCCTTGCCGGCGGAGCAGTTTCAATCACCATTTTGATAAAGGATGCGGTGCTTTCGATGATCGGTTCGGCCTCGTTCAGGCTTGAACTCAAATCGCTGGTCGCAGCCGTGATCCTTTTCGCACCGGCCAGCGTCCTGCTCGGATTCGTCACGCCGTATTCCGTAAAGCTGCGGACGATTTCGCTTGCGGATTCCGGCAAGACGGTGGGCCGCCTGTACGCACTTTCGACAGTCGGAAGCATCGTCGGCACATTCGCGGCCGGCTTCATCCTGATCCCATTTGTTGGCAGCACGCGGACGCTTTATCTGATCGCCGCGTTACTGTTCGGCGTAAGCATTATACTCGCCCCTTTCGCCTTCACGCGGGCAAATTTCGCGATCCTTACCGTCTTCGTTTTCGGAGCGATGGGCGGCGAGATCAGCTCTTATTATATGCATCGAGTCAGCGGCCTCGTTGATATTGACACCCAATACAGCCGCGTCCAGATCTATAATTCACGAGACGAAAAGACCGGCCGCGAGTTTCGGGCGATTGCGACTGATCCATTCTTCGCTCAATCGTCGATGTACCTGGATGACGGCTCGCCGGTGTTTGAATACGTCAAATACTTCGACCTCATAAATCATTTCAAACCCGATCACAAAAACACGCTGATGATCGGCGGAGCCGGCTACACCGTCCCGCGTGAGTATCTGAAAAACAACCCTGAGGCCCGCATCGACGTCGTCGAGATCGACCCAAAGATGACCGAGCTTGCCCGCGAATACTTCAACCTAAAAGACGATCCGCGGCTCACCATCTTTCACGAAGACGGCCGCGTTTATTTGAACCGCTCGGAATCGGCAAAGTATGATGCGGTCTTTGTCGACGCCTTTGGCTCGCTGTTCTCGATCCCCTACCAACTAACCACCGTCGAAGCCATCCGCCACATCCACCGCGTCCTCAAAAACGACGGCATCGTAATAGTAAACATCGGCTCCGCCCTAACCGGCCCCGCCAGTAAATTTCTACAAGCAGAATACGCCACCTACAAACAGGTCTTCCCCGAGGTCTTGTTATTCAAAGTCCGCCCCGAACGAGCCGATGACGAACTCCAAAACATCGTCCTCATCGCCATCAATTCCCCGCCTGCCGGAGAGTTAGCATCCGAACTCCCCTCCTTGTCTAAGGAGGGGTGGCCGCCGCTCTGGGCGGACGGGGTGGTTCCTGACGGGGTGGTCATGACGAACAACCGCCTCCTATCCAACCGCTACACCGGCCCGATCGACCCTCTTAAACCCCTCACCGACGACCTAGGCCCGGTCGAATACTACAATTCCATAGCCCTTCCGCTTTACCACAACCCGAAATGATACTCGCTCATCCGGAAAGAAATAATATTTTCCATTTTTTTTTCGAATCTAAGTAAGAAATCAGAGGTTTTTGACATTACATATTGAAAGGTGCAATTTTTGCTGATTCAGATTTCAAATGCTTTTAAATTGTTGGGAGAAAATCTTATGAAATAAGGGATAAAAAGGCTTTTTCTTTAGCCGCAATTACCTCTTTTTGCATCGTTGAATGGACTCAAACGGGAGTAGCTCAAACAAGGACGAGTTGGGAGTATCGAGTTGAATCGCCGCAGATAGCAATTCCTAATCCGCCACCATTGGATTTAAATGCTCTAGGCTTACAAGGCTGGGAACTCGTGACCGTCAATATCGAAGAATTGCCTAATAATAGGGGCGGAAACGCATGTTACAGAATTTATCACTTTAAACGAGTATAGCAGCTTCGTTTCCGACGAATCGCCAGCGACCTGCCGCACCAAATTCCCGACATCGGCGGCAACGACCGCAACAATTTCAACGGCGAAATCGACGGGCTGATACGACGTTGCGACGTCTAGCCAACTGAGAGTTTGCAAAGTCATTTGCAGATTAGCTAGCTGCCGAGGCCTTTATTAAAACGGAGAAGTTTTATTATGAAGAAATTACGTCTAAATTTTAAGAAGTTTAACTCTTTTGCAATACCACTGTTTTTCTTAATATTGATCCATTCAGTAATGCCCGATCAATTGCTTGCACAAAAACGTCCTACAATTTTTAGCCAAGACCCGGATAGTGATGATGTTAAATTATGCTCCACGCCTTCGTTGGCAACATCGGAGTATTGCGACCTTTATAAAAAATACTCACTCAGTGAAGACACCAATAAGGTTTTAGCCGCGAAGTATCGAGATAAGATGATTGAATCTGTTGCGGAACAAGTTGATACCTATTATGACAATGTGATTAACAAACGAAGGAATAATAATAAATGGTTTCAAACATTGTTCGATATATTGGAAATAGGTGCTGCATTAGCTATTAATATAACCAACGGAGAAAGGGCCAAATCAATAATTGCAAGTGCTTTAGCTGGGACCCAAACTGGAAGAGTATCTGTCAATAAGAATTTTGAACTGCTGCAAACTCAAATTCTTATAAACCAGATGAATGCTAACCGCGACGAAAAGCTTTTTGAAATAATTAACAGTAAAAGACTTGATATTGATCAGTATTCTTGGAGACAAGCTAAAAGAAATTTGCGCGATTACCTTGTTAGGGGAACATTTAATGGTGCCTTAAACAATCTCGTTCAACAAACAGGCACTCAAGCAACA
This sequence comes from Acidobacteriota bacterium, assembly GCA_013140875.1. GTDB lineage: Bacteria > Acidobacteriota > Blastocatellia > Pyrinomonadales > Pyrinomonadaceae > OLB17. The sequence goes on along the minus strand of JABFSB010000244.1, from coordinate 1,692 downwards.
ACTGCCAAAAACAAGCTCGCAAATATCTTGCAAGCCCCGCCTCAAACCGCTTTTAACAATAGCATCAAGAATTTTGACGGATACATTGTTCCAATACAACAAAAGCTCATTAAAACTCAGGCTGATTTGGCTATATCTGTTGCGGGATTGGTTGCTGCTCCCGCTGATCCGACTCTCTTAAAACAAAAAGCTGATCTGACAACTCAACGAGACAATTTGCTTGCAAACTATAAAACTATAACCCAAGAAATTCTAAATCTTGGAGCATTTAGCACGATTGATTCCCAGATACGCGCAAGATTTGCCGGTCCCGCAAATGTTCTTGTAGTTGCTGCCTATGATGCTTTTTTAGCAAAGTTCCAAATAACCCCAAACGCTGTTACTGGTAGTGAATACGATTTTTTTCTGACCAAGGTTAATGTGGTTGCGTCGAAAGATGACAGCCTAAACCAAGCATTTTTATCGATTTTAGACAAGCATAAAATATAGGAGATATATGGATTACTTAGCAACGATTGATGGAGATTTGGATTTAAAAGCAACAGAAAGAGTTTGCGAGGACGAACAAAGAGGCGGGTTTAAACTGGATAGCGTTAAATTTGGAACTGTTTTTGATGAGGGTAAGGTGAAGCTGATTAACAACGCCGCCTTCGATATGGCGAATTCAACCGCTATTTTGACCAACTTGGAGTTTCGTGAGTTGGGAGCGGATAACGTTGATAGTGTAAAAACGCAGATGAAGGCACAAGGTTGGACATTTATTTGCGATTCGCAAGTCTACGACGCGAACCAGCTTAAAAGAGTTCTCGTATTCGGCAAAAATTGAATACAATCCGCAGACATATACATGGAGATTTCGTGCGGCCAACGAACCACGTTACTTGAGAGCCTATCTCAATCCCTGTCCGAATTGTTCGGTGCCGAAGGCGCCGATGCCTTTTAGGCGGAAGCTGAATAGTAATCTATTTTCGTTGCGTTGGCCGACGTTTAGTTTGTAGAACTGGACGGCGAGGGAGCAGCAGTCGTAGGCGTAGCCGAGGGTGTAGAGGGACGAGATTAGGGGTGAGAGGCGTGCGGCGCGGCGGTTTTCGAAGTCGTAGAAAACGGAGGCTCCGGCGTAGAGGCCTTTGTCGCGGTTGCCGAGGAAAATCGAGGGGCTCCATTGAGAGCCTCTCAGCGTACCGGGTTCTTTCGTAAATGGTTGGCTGCTTCCGACCACCCCGTCACCCGCAGCGGGTGCCGCCCCTCCTGAGACAGGAGAGGAGTTTGCGCCGCGGGACAGTTGGGCGGCCAGTGACGGGATCAGATCGACGGCCCTTGTGTAATAGAACGTCTGGAAGATCTTGACCAGCGGCGTATCATAGCCGACGGTGGCCGAGATGGCTCGGACAGCATCGCCCTGTGTACCGACGTCCATTCGCGTGTTGAAAAATATAGTACGCTGCGGGCGATAGGTTGCATCGACGCTGATCGGTGAAAACCTTCTGGCAACGCCGCCGAAGGTATAAAAGGTCAGGGCAGTGATCGGAGCAATCTGGTTTCGCTGGCCCGGTGTTAAGGCCCCGCCGAATGTTTTGTCGAAAAAATACTTCCCGCGTATCACAAGACTAAAAATCTCATATGGCTGCACGGACAACTCGTCCTTTTTTCGCTTTGCCGCCTCGGCGATGATTGAGCGGATCGATGAAACTG
>JABFSB010000361.1 GCA_013140875.1 Acidobacteriota bacterium | reverse complement strand
GGAAAAGCCCGTAAAGATGCTGGCCTTTTACGTAAGCCGGCGTTTCCGGCGAATTCAGATATTTTGGCTGATCGTCGCCCATCGCCCGCGCGCCGAATGCTATCGGATCGCCGTTAACGTCCAGCACGGGAAACATTATCCGCCCGCGAAAACGGTCGAAAACGCGGTCTTTTTCTTCGTTGACGGAAACCAGGCCGCTCTGTTCGATCAGTTTGTCGTCGTGGCCTTTTTCTCTAAGGTGATTGAGCAGCGAATCCCAGGAATCGGGCGAAAACCCCATGCGAAACTGTTTACGGATCTCCTCCGAAATGCCGCGTTCGTCAAGGTACGTTTTTGCTGCTTCCGCTTTCTGCCTCCGGCCTTCTGCCAACTGCCCACTGCCTTCGAGTTCCGCTTCCCAGAATTCGAGTGCGACCTTGTTCAGCTCGATGACCTGATCGGAAAGCTGCTTCTTTTCTTCTTTACGCTTTTTGCTCTGGGCAAATTGCTCATCGTCGATCGGCTCCGGCAGGACTACCCCGGTCATTTCCGCCACTCGCTGTATCGCCTCGGGGAAATTCAAGCCCTCAATTTCCATCAAACACGTACACGCATTCCCGCCTTTCCCACACCCAAAACACTTATAAAAACCCTTAGCCGGACTAACCGAAAACGAAGGCGTCTTCTCCTGATGAAATGGACAACACCCCATCCAATTCGCCCCTTTCTTTTTCAAAGGCGCATACGGCTCAATTATCCGCACCAAATCGGCACGTGATTTTAAGTCGTCGATGAAGAATTGGTCGTAGAGCACTATAAGCTTGAGAGGAGTTCGTTCTTAAGATCGGATGAAAGCCTAAACCCGTGAGTTTCGAGCTGTTTGACCAGTTGATGGTCAACCAAAAGCAAGTCAAGTTTTGCAGCCTCGGTCAAAACGCCCAATGTGCCGGTCAAATCGAGACCCATCGCTAAAGCAACTCGACGGCCCTTCTTTTCGTCGATGATAATTCTGCAGCCGGGATTCTCAAGAGCCAGAGCGATCGAACTCGCTTCGCCCAGGTCCAGCGATTGAAGAAGCGCGTTCAACTGTCCGAAATCGGCCGGATTGTGGATTGAAATAAACGTAGGAAGCGGCAGGCCGTACTCAACCTGGACGGCATCGGTGATCCATATCTCACCGTAAAGCGAAGCAAGAAGGTTCAGCTTATCGATATTCGTTAGCAGGATGAGGCAGCTTGCGTCTGCGATGACTACCTTCATTTTCGTAGGCGTTCCAAATCCTCACGCAGCTCTTCGGCGGTGTATCCAAAGATGGAAACGCCGTATCTTCCTAACTGCTCAAGAAAATCGCGTTTGGATACCCCAACTAGCTCAGCCGCCTGGCCACCGGACAACGTGCCGTCTTCATAAAGCTTTGCCGCAAGGGTCATTCTTAAATCGAATTCGCTCATTTGGACGCTATCCGGCAGTTTCAGCTCTAAAGTGGCAGTCATACGATGATTCTCCGATTAGTCGGTGGCGGTGTCAATAACCAAACAAGTGACCTTAAGTTTTTCTGATAGAACGGACAACATTCCATCCAATTCGCCCCTTCTTCATTAAGGGTGCATACGGCTCAATTATCCGCACCAAATCGGCCCGGTCTTTGAGGTCGCCGATCATGAATCGGCCATAGAGCATTGATTAGGGAAGATACCAATATTCTACGATAGGTTCGAGATTGTTCAGAGGAACCGAACGTTTCCGGGGAAAAAAATGAAGGCGGTTTCCAGCAATTGCGTATTGACCTTTTAAGGTCCTCAGGATGCGAGCCGCTTTAGCTTTAGCCAAGGTCAATGTGCGTCCACGGACGACTATATTTCCTCGCGCCGTTGGATTGTCGCTAAGAAACGCGGCGAAAACGCTTTTTTCTGAGCGATCCCCTGGGCAGATATCATCAACGAATTCGGGATACTCGGTTCCCAGGCGAAATGGCTTGATGTAACCAGGAAGTGAGAAAGTATTATCAACGTTTTCAATTCGCGGGACCCCTCCGCCAGCAGGGATCCGCCACAACTGAATCTTGATCTCTCCTGGCGAGTTCGCTCGAACATATTTAAGCTCAAGCACTTCCGACGCTTTTCGAAATCGCGCATTGGCTTGCATCAAGTGTTGCCGAAAAACACTGCGATGCTTTTCTTCAGGCGGGCCGGAAACCACTGCTAGTCCAATCGAATTCGGGTTATTGCTGAGATCTGCATACCACGCGTCCAGCCTTCCTAATGAGTCATCGCACGGGAGCAGGCCATGCTCATCGAGCAAAATAGCTTTCGGAGCTTACTGACCGAACGCACCAACGAGGAAGGCGAAAAACAAAATCGCGATCAAATAGATTCTGAATCTGTGCATTTCTTTATCCGTCAAAACCTCGACGCTTACGCTTCGCTATCTGTTGTTTCAGCATCGAGTTGAGTAGGCCCTCACTAATGCGGAAGCACACTGCACGGCATCTTCGTAGTCCCGGAACTCCAAGTCGAACGCGTTTTGAAGAACCGGTTTGTCAGCTGTGACAATCTCGAACAGACGAACGAGTCTGCGCACTTCTTTTAGTGCGTGGTCTCGACCCTTTAATTTTCGGCCGGTGTAATAGACGTTGATCGGAGTAATACTAGACAGGTATCCGCGGATATTTTCGGCTGCCACAAGCAGCACGATTTTCGCGGCATCGGGATGAAAGGGTTGTCTTTCCAATACATAGTCAAGGACAACGTTCGTGTCTATGAGAGCACGCATCAACGATACTTCTCCAGAATGTGTTCGTAATAGAGTTCTCGGTCTTCTTCTTTCGTCATCGGCATATAGCCTTTTTCAGGCTTAAAGGTGCCGGACAGACTCTTGGCGAGGGCAATGCGTTCGTCTTTCGCAAGTTCCCTTTGAAATTTGTTCTCTTCCGGGGGACCATTCTCGACAAACGCATCGAGGTTGCGCGAAACCTTATCAATTAGTTCGCGTTGAAGCGGAACCGGGAGTTTTGAAATCTCACGAATTAGTTCTTTTTGCGATATCACTAGCATACCTCCGGCATCACAACTTCATTTCCGCTATTGTAGCACCATTTCCGCCTTGATCTTGAGGTGCGAATGCGAACCGATCAATAAGATCGTGATTTTTCAGGGTGTGGTGGACGAAGTTTTTTAGGGCGCCGGTGCCGAAGCCGTGGATGATGCGGATGCGCGGGAGCGACGCCATATAGGCTTCGTCGATGAAGCGGTCGAGTTCGTATTCGGCTTCGGCGGTGGTTTTGCCGATTAGGTTTAGCTCGGCGTCGGCATCGCGGCCGTCGATGTTGATGGGAGAGGACACCTTTTCAGACTTACGGCCGCGAGAGTCAGACGGCATACTCCCTACCGGTCGTGTTTCTGCCTCGGCTAGCTGAAGGTTCTCAATTTTTTCCCTAAGGCGCATTCCGCCGACGAGGACTTCGGCGACCTCTTTGTCCATTTTCTCGATCGTGCCGATGTTGCCGAAGGATGTGATGACTCGGGAGCCGACGGTGAAGTTAGAACCCCCTGCGTCAGCGTGGGGTGAGGCGCCGGTCTGCAGATCAACGTCCGTTCTTATCGAGTCTCGGCCACCCGCTGACGCAGGTGGTTCTGCCCTGTTGGTGCCGACTCTCGCGACCATTGAACGATTGAGTTCAGCCTTCCGTGCCGAGCGTTCTTTTTCGAGCTTATTTTTTAAAACTTTGTCTTCAAGGCCGGACATGAATGCTTTCGATTGGCGGTCGAAGGAATCGACGGTTTCTGCCAGGGTTTGTTCGAACTCTTTTTGCCGGGCCTTTTCTTTCTTTCCGGCTTCGATTTCCAAACCTGCATATTTCATTGCGACGGCTTCGCGTTCTTCTTCCAGCGCGATGCGGAGATCTTCTGCCTGTTTGGTTTCGGTTTGGAGCTTTAGCAAATATGCCTCGGCGTCCTGGGCGGAAATGTCTAGGTTCTGACGGGCGTTCTCGATCACCTCCGACAAAATACCGAAGCGGCTGGCGATCTGGATTCCGGACGAAGCACCGGCCAAGCCGATCAATAATTTATAAGTTGGCTGCAGCGTTTTTTCGTCGAATTCAACCGAGGCGTTGATTACTTTTTCGTCGTTTGCCGCGTAAATTTTTAATCCGCGATAATGCGTAGAGGCGATGACCTGGGCTCCTTTTTTGCGAAAATGATCGACGATGGCGACGCCGAGCGCCGAGCCTTCGTCGGGGTCGGTGCCCGTTCCGGCTTCGTCCAGCAAGACGAGTGACGGCGGTATGCAATCAAGCATCATTCCAGCGATGTTCGACATGTGCGATGAGAAAGTCGAGAGGTTCGCGCTCAAAGATTGG
>JABFSB010000408.1 GCA_013140875.1 Acidobacteriota bacterium | reverse complement strand
GTCCAGTGAAACTGTCGGCACGGACGTAACCTCCGTCATATCGTCGTAAAGCACGATGTGCCGGTTGTCACTCAGCTTTTTGATCGATTTGGAATCGGCAGCCAAGGAAACGGCCGGTTGAGTGTCAAAGCCCAATACGTATGCGGGCACAAAACTCGGGCCGTTTTTTAATAAGAAAGCGACCTGTGGAACATGAAGCGACTCGCCTATTTTCCCCGCTACGGTTTCAAGCAGCGGCTTGGTTTCGACCATTGTCCGCACATCTTCACTCAGCTCGGACAGGATCTGCTCGGCGTTATAAGCTTCGCGGAAAAACCGGCGGTCGATCCACTGTCGCAGCGGCTTCGCGGCCATATCTATAAGTGGAACTAGCGCGATGCCGCCAACGATGAAGCCTATCTGAGCGCCGAGGTTTGCCCCATAATTGTTGATCGACCAGCGAACGACCAAGCCAATGCCCAACAACAGAAAAAACTGGATTACGCGCACACCGCCGGTCGCCAGCGCATACTGCAGGCCCTGACGCACAACGACGCTGACATCCATCGCCCGGTAAACGACGATCACGTACGCCATCGTCAGCGGAAAGAGCAGCATCAACACCAGCGAAACAAGAGCGATCCACGGCGGAACTACCTCGGTAAAATTGCCCTGAGCATCAGTGAAAATACGGTATAAAACGATGAGGAAAGACGGGGTTATTGCCAAAGACGTACCGTAAAGCAGGACTCTTAGCCGCCGCCTCGCATCCGGATTCTGCATTACGCCGGACTTGTGTCCAAGTGCCGCAAAGAACATCCCGATCGCGAGCATGTTCACTGCCCACCCGAACTGCCCGTAAAACCTTGCGACCGGCCCAATGTAGGTAAACACGTTGATTCCCGTGAATGCACGCAGAGTGTCGAACAAGGTGAGAATCATCTGAAAAGACAACGGAATGATAAACAACCATTTCAGCCACGGCAGCTTTTCGTCCAAAGTCCAGCGTTCGGGGAAATAGATTCCGAATAGCAGCATCGCCAAGGCCCAACACGCAAAAAAGATATTGTGGAAAGTTCCGAGCAGGGTGCCCGACTGCCAATATATTTCCAAACTGAGCGAACTAAGGCCGAGCAGCACGAAGAGAAGTATCCATGCAAGCGGATCGAAAGGCCGCACAAACAAAACCCAGAAACCCAGCAGAATACAGAGCGTGGGCAGCAAGTATACGAAGATAAAGTTAACTACGTAAGCACTGTAAAAAGTAAGATCGCGAACGATCGCGACGGGCGTAACCACGGCCTCGTATTTTTCGCGGTCTCCTTCAGTCAGTGCCCGCGACATCGAGAGCGAAACCGGTACGCCGGGACGCATTTTCGAGAATTCTTCGAGGAGCACGCTATCGTCTTCACCAACCTCGCGGCCGTTTATCGCGTCGACACGGTCGCCCGGCCGTATTCCAGCGCTTTCGGCGTCAGGTGTAACGAGATAGGCGCTCCTGTTCATGTACCTGAACGGCAGCCGGGCCTCCTGCGTAAAGGTCGCCTGTACCTTTTGAATGTTCGCGTAGTGAGAGATGAGGGCCGCGAAAGAAAATGCGAACAGCAGCACGATAGGAACGTAGAGAAGGTACTTTCGTTTCATTGTAAATTTACGAACGAAAACCTATTCGCCGAAGCTTAGAATGTATAGTACTTCCATTGCGGACGATGATCAGGGCGAAGCCGTTGTTTCGTAAGTATCGCACGGACCATCTCGACCGGAATCGGGCCTTCCTTTAAGATCGTATCGTGAAAATCGCGGTTGGTCATTTTTTTGGAATCGACCATCTCGCGGTGCAGAGCGTAAAACTGGAGCCCGCCCATCATATAAGCGATCTGGTACAGCGGCCCGTACTCGCCCGAGAACGAACGCCTTACCTCGGCCAGAGCATTGTCGCGTTCGTGCCCGACTTTGTTTACGAGCAGATCCACGCACTGTTCGGGCGTCCAGTTACCGAGATGAAAATTGAGCGAAAAAATGATCCGAGCCGCCCGGTGCGAACGCCAGAACAGTGCTCCGATCTTGTCTTCGGGCGTTTTGTCGAAACCGCGGTCCCATAGCAGGAATTCCCAATATAATGCCCAGCCTTCGCCCCAGAACGGCGTCCGAAACAATTCCCGATAAGGTTTGTAACGACGCGTCATATACTGTTGCAGATGGTGGCCCGGAATCAGTTCATGGTGCGTGACCGCCCGTGCAAAGTGCGGATTGTTTCCGCGCATGGACATCATTTTTTGCTCGTGCGTCATCCCGTCCGTCGGATATGAGACGAGTATTGTCTCGCCCCCCAAAAAGAACGGCGCCACAAGCTGACGTTCAGGCGTCATCATCTCCATCCGCCAGGTTTCCTCTGCAACCTTCGGCACTGTTACGAGGTCATTTTTCTTGACGTAATCGATCGCCTCACGAGCGAGGTCGCGGATCAACGCGGGCTGCTTTCCGGGCTCAACGTATTTCTGCTTCACGGCCTCGATCGCCTTCATGTAATCGTCGCCGAAGCCCATTTCCCGCGAAGCCTTTTTTAACTCGGCAATACACCAATCAAATTCCTTATTGGCGATCTGCACCAGCTCTTCCGGCGTATACGGGATCATCTCGAACTGAAGCTCTTCGATCAGCGCTTCCTTGCCAATCGGATCGCCGATGATCGTCGTTTTGTCATCTGCGGCAATCCCGACGAGTTTCGTCGTTACATACGCGGTGTATTTGTTAAGCGCATCGTCAACAGCCTCGTACGGTTTCTTGTTCCACCAAGTAAATGTCGGATCGTACAAATTGTGAAAGTTGTACCATCCGCGGAGCGTCTGCCGCAGCCCGTTTAACGTCCGCGCCGCTCGGTTCGCCACCGTCCGCTTCGGTTTCATTACATTGCCGCTCTCCACACTCTTCTGAGTGTCGACAATTTGTCTTGCCAAAGCATCCAACAATGCCGCTGTCTTGCCCGCGTCGATCGACTCCAACCGCCGCCGCTGATCTTCCAGATCGCTGATCGTTTTTGCAAACGGCAACAAAGCCGCCATCTCCTCAAACTGCGCCTTCTCCCGATCAAGTTCCCGCGTCTCCCGCCGCAGATGATTCGCAAACAAGACATAATCGACCTGCTCGTCATGATTCAGCGAATCGAAATTCAACTTCTCAAGGCCCGACACATACTCGCCATACAACAACCGAAACCTCTCCACCCGATTCACCGAAGTCTGCGCCGTATAAAGCCGATTAAACGCCCCAACATCCTGCGTAAACCGCTCAATCATCCCGCGGAGCCGCGAAGGTTGATCATCGTATGCAGCAGGTTCCGAATCCAAACGCTCCGAAAAAGCAAGATTCGACGCGATGGAAGCGAAAATAAGAAGCTGTAAAAACAAATATTTCAGAGTGCGCATAGGATTATGATCGGGGCTTAATATTTCACGACTTCGGCGGCTCCGCCGCCCTATTTGCGGAAAAGCTATGCTTTTCCATTTGTATCAAAAATCTCTTGCGGCTACGCCGCCGCCTCTGCGCCACAGTGAGCGGCGGCAAAGCCGCGACGTCAGAACGACCGCCCGGAAAAGCAGAGCTTTTCCGCAAATAGACAGGCACAGCCCGAAAAATGGGCGGCCCTACAATTTTCGGTGCTGCCGCAATCATAACAAAAAACACCCGAAAAGAATCGGATGTCGTGCCCCTGAAGATTAATAAAAGATTTCCCGGTTTATGTCAGATATCGCGGTCGCTTTCCTCTACATCTCTTGCTTGGTGCATTTGATTTTGAATCAATTTTTGATTCTCCGCAGCAAATTTAACAAGTTCAAATACGTATTCATTGGTTTCACTATCGATCTCATTCATTAAATCGTTTCGCCATTTCTTGATGCCACTCTTCACGTTCCACCATGTTCTGAATCCTATTCTCCAAGCGATTTCTATAACACCCTTTTCAAATGAAGTCAGGAGTCGCTTTTGTGATTTTGCTTCGAACCAGTCTCGAATATGCTCAATAAACTTGTCAGTTACCTCATTCTTTTCAGTCGACGCTGAAGTCGCTGCTGTCAAGAATATTCTTAGCTGTTCGGGAAATGCAGAACGCGAGCGGTAGCTCCAATTACTTGCAAATATTGGATCAACTTCCGCTAGCTTAGTTATTATCGCCTCGTGCTTCTCTACGACTTCTTGAAAACTCTTTTCCTTAGTTATTTGAAGTAAATCAAAAATGGTCGGCGGGATACTTCCGAAAACCTCTTCAGCAGGCCCATGCGGCACACCCAAGCTTAATAGTTTTGTCCTTAGTGAATCGACAAATTTATTCGAAACCTCTCGATCAAAAGCCAGCATTTCACCA
>JABFSB010000316.1 GCA_013140875.1 Acidobacteriota bacterium | reverse complement strand
ATACCACCAAAAGTGTACGCCAGCGGCTCCCATTCAAACTTGCGCTCGTTCCAGGCAATTATGATCGCCCAGATAACGGCCGCGATGAAAAGCAATGGGAAAAGGCTGTATGTCCAGACAAACGCGAACATCAGCGGCAGCAGCCATTTGTATTTTCGCTCGAACAGCAGGTAGATGCCGGCAATCGTGATAATTATCGTCAGCGGCGGGGCCTTTGCCATGTTCATCCGGTAATAGAACATGTTTGCACAGGTGAAGATCGCTGCGAGCCAAATCAGCGGATATTGGATCTTGTAATGATGTATCAGCCAGTAAACCGAGAAGATCGCCAGCGTCGCAAATACGACCGTCGCAACCTTGGCCGCCATTACGGGCTCGAAAAACCACAGAAAGGGTATCTGAAGCAGATGAAAAAGAAAGTGATGATCGTTGTAATGCTGCGGATTCAGCACCGTCAGCGGAAGCCATTCAAACGTCGGCAGCCATTTGCCGTGCGAGAAATTTTCCCACAGAAGGCTGCTCCACTTGATGTGATAATAACCGTCCCAATCGCCGCAGCAGATGGCCGCCGTGCGAGTTTGCAGAAACGTCATTACCATCGCGATCGCCAAAAAGGCAAAAACCAAATAAACGTAACGCGTCGCGTCCTCGGATTCGAAAAACTCTGCCCAACTTTGTTTTGAGTTTGCCGCCGGCTTTGCAATCGGCTGAGCTTCCACTTTTGGTTCCAGTGCTTCTTCCATTAGTTCGCTGATCTTACTGACGTTGAAACGATTCGAACAAGTTGAAAAAGTATCACAAAGGAGTTTTGTTTTTCTAATCAGCCTGTCAGGCAATGCGGAAGCCCGCGCGTGAGCAAGGGCATAATCGATAGGTTGCACATTACGCCCTTGCTTACGCGCGGGCTTCCGCAGTTTGCGATTATGCCGGGTAGTACCTAGAATCGAAGATTCGCTTATGTACCCGAAAGGCAATCTGTTCATCCGTGCTTCGCACGGCCAGCTTGAGGCGATATTAAAAGAACCGGCAGGCGAACCGCGGGGCGTGGGGCTTGTCTGCCATCCACATCCGCTTGGCGGCGGGACGATGCACAATAAGGTCGTTTTTCGGGCGGCCGCGGGTTTGGTCGATGCCGGTTTGATCACACTTCGCTTTAATTTTCGAGGCGTCGGTGCTTCAACGGGCGAGCACCACGAGATCGAAGGCGGCGTTGAGGACGTCCGCGACGCGCTCAACTATCTCGCTTCTGAATATCCGGGAATGGATATCACTCTCGCCGGTTTCTCGTTCGGTTCACGAACCGGAATGGTCGTCGGGATGCACGACAACCGTGTGAATCGGCTGATCAGCATCGGCACGCCGGTCGATAAATATCAGGATTATGAATTTCTCAACGGCCTGACCAAACCGATCCTATTTGTCCACGGCGACCGGGACGAGTTCGGTTCGATAGAAAATTTGCAAAAGCTGGTCGATGAAGTTTCAAAAACGGCCGAAACGGAACTGGTCGTGTTCGAAAATTGCGGACACTTCTTTGACGAGCATTTGAATGAACTGAGGGACACGATCCGCGAATGGGTTGAACGTGAGATTTAAACAGGATAGGCAGGATATCAAGGATGGTTGATTACCAAATCACCGTGCAATCCGTCGGATTCGATTCCTGATTCTGTCCATCCTGTTCCAAACTCTTATGGAAAACGAAGAAAAACGCGACGCGGCGATACGCCTTACGATGATGCCGCGTGACACGAATGCTCACGGCACGGTTTTTGGCGGCGTTATATTGAGCTATATCGATATTGCAGGCGGCGTCGAGGCGGTGCGTCACACCAAGCACGAACGGTTTGTCACCGTTGCGATGAACGAGGTCATCTTTCACGAGCCGGTGTTTATCGGCGACCTGGTAAGTTTTTACGCCGAGACCGTCAAGGTCGGTAATACGTCGATCACGATTCACGTCGAGGTCGAGGCCGAGCGTTTCGGAAATAAAGGCCAGAAGGTCCGCGTAACGTCCGCCGATCTTACATTTGTTGCGATCGACGAGAAACGCGAAAAGGTGCGGATAGGAAAGTAAGATCGTTGCCACGAATGCACGAATATTCGTGCATTCGTGGCCAAAGTATATGCCGACCTGGAAACTCGAACTCGAATACGAAGGCACACGCTATCGCGGCTGGCAGATGCAGCATAATGCGAAGTCCGTACAGGGCGAGATGCAGGACGCGGCGCGTCAGTTGTTTGCCGGAAAGTTCGAGATTTACGGCTCAGGCCGCACGGACGCGGGCGTGCACGCCGTCGGGCAGGTTGCACATTTGAAGGTGGATGAGCTGCGGGCCAACATCACGCCAAAGCAGATTCAGTTCGGCTTTAACGACATTCTGCCGCACGACATAAACATACTGAAAGTTTCAAACGCGCCTGACAGTTTCCACGCCCGACACGACGCCGTCGCACGCTACTACCTCTACCAAATCTCAACGCGCCGCACCGCGATGGCAAAGAATTTTGTCTGGTGGATAAAAGATGAACTCGACGCCAAAGCGATGGCCGAAGCAGCCAAAATGCTGGTCGGCAAACACGATTTTTGTTCGTTTTGCGAGATGGAGGAAGGCAAAAAACAGTCGACAAAAGTCGATGTCGTCCACGCCGAAGTATTCACCGACGGCGACCTGATCTGCTTTCGCATCGGTGCATCGCACTTTTTGTGGAAAATGGTAAGAAGGATCGTCGGAATGCTCGCCGAGTTGGGCCGAGGAAATCTGACGTTCGACGCATTCGAGAGGCTTTTAAAATTTCAAGTCGAAACCGCCAAATTTACCGCTCCGCCATCGGGGCTGTTTTTGGAAAAGGTGCTTTACAAGCGTGACGCACCTCCAGAAGGTAGACGACCAGTTATCACTCTCTAACTCTAAACTTTGAGATTTTCCTCATTTTTTCCAGAACTTTGTAATTAATATCTCGTGTCGAATTTTCGATTACTTGATAAATACTCGATCCATCTTGTGCGCTTTTATGTCGTTCAAGGAAAACTACCTGCTCACCTAGGAATTGATCTCGGCTTTTGATATTTCTCCCCTCGCCGTATTCGGAATACTCTATCGCGCGTGATCGCAACTTTCCTTTATAAAGCTCCTTGATCTCCGCGCGCATCGTAAATGAACAGTAGCCATATCCGGTATTGCGAGAAAAGTTTACACAATCCGTTTGCTCGTCCGAGCGATCGGTGGAAACGACCTCCTTAGAATCGATGTATGCAACAATATCTGCCTCTTTGTAGTCGCTTTTAAGCCATCCCACGGCATAATACTCTTCGCCAATTGTGACAGGCACAGCATCTATCGGATAAGCGTTCCCGCGGTCTTGGAATGTAGAGTTTTGATTAGTATTTGCCGCGGAGTTTTTGTTTTGTGTAGTCCGTGTTTGGCTTGTGACGCTTTGGCAGGCAGTGTTTGATAGAATCAAACAAAAAACAGCCAGAATACTGGAAACCAAATATCTTCGCATAATCAATCCTTGGTTAAAATATCTCCTAACTTGCGATTGTCGTCCAATTTATGCCAAAGTCAAGACTTATTGGCTCGACATAATTTCAATATCGGGAGACATTTATTTAATGCCCAGAATTACCGCTGAAACCGCGTCCGGCCCGCAGGCCTTTGATTGTGACGAGGGCCGCAAACTCGTACTTTGTATCGAGGACAACGGCATCGACATCCTGCACCGCTGCGGCGGAAATGCTCGCTGCACGACGTGCCGGGTAGAGATAATTCATGGCGATCCCGGTCCGATCGAGGAAGCCGAAAAGACGATCATGGCGACGAAAGCGGATATGACTGACCACATGCGTCTTTCGTGCCAGATCAGGGTCAAGGACGATCTGCATATAAAGGTTATCAACCAGGCGAGCGTCGCCGGGATCGATCCGGGCACGAGGCCGGAGGAATAGAGTCCTCCGTTCTTTAGTTTGCATTTTTTTTTGCGGCCAGACCGCATTAGACATAAGGGGAGAATAATACACATATCATGTTTGAAACGATCAAAAACAAACTGTCGAATAATTTCGAGATCGCCGAAGCTCATTGCGACGGGCCGTGCGGCGTTTACGATCCGGCCTCGGCACGGATCGCGGCGGAGGCCGTGCTTTCGATGACGAAAAAGATCCTTGATCTGAAGGCACCCGACGGCGGCGACGCAAAGGCATCCGCGGCATATTACAACACGCTGACCCGCTACATCGTGATCAAAGAAGAGCAGGCCCAGGACGCGAAGGAGCAATTACTAATTCTTTGGACCGACTATTTTAAGCCGGCTCATCTGGAAAAATATCCCAATTTACACGACACGTTCTGGAAGGCCGCCAAGCTCTGTTCATCGACCAAGGTCGAGGTCAGTCTCGAACACGCGCAGGAATTGATGGACGCGGTCAAAGAGATCCACGGCATCTTTTGGGGAAGCAAAGACAAGGATGTCGCCTGGTATACGGCGTCATAAACGCTGAAATGACCTAAAATGGATGGCGAAGCGGTTCCACGTTTCGCCGTCCATTTCCGTTATGTCTAGTAAATTACCGGCCGCATCGTGGAAGGACCGACTACTCTGGCTTTTTGGGCGACGAATAGGCTTTGAGGTCAGCGGTGATTCGATGCTGCCGGCGTTGAAGACCGGTGACCTTGTGCTGGTCGCTCCGCGTCAAACTTTCCTTGCGGGCGATATCGTGCTCGCAAACCACCCATACAAAAAAGGCGTCCGAATGATCAAGCGTATCGCTTCTATCGATTCGGACGCGAACTATTTTCTGACTGGAGATAACAAACCCGAAAGCACCGATAGTCAGACGTTCGGAGCAATCGCCGCGAAAGATATTTTGGGTAAAGTCGTCTCGCGGCTCAACTGAAGGTATCTAGTATTTCGGCACCGATGCATCGACTTCGTCCGACCATGCTCCGATACCGCCTTTTAGATTGATCAATCTGCCTTCGAAACCAGCGTCTTTCAGATAACCGATCGCTTTTGCACTTCGCACGCCGCCTTTGCATTGCATGACTGTCGTTTTCCCTTTGTCGATCTCGCAAATTCGGTTAACAACCTCGCCAAGCGGGATCAGCTTTGCACCGGGAATACGGGCGATCTCATATTCATGCGGTTCGCGAACGTCGATCAATTGAAAATCTTTGCCGCTGTCGAATAACTTTTTCAATTCGGTCGCTGTGATTTCGTCGATCGCCGGTTTTTCTTCGACCGGAGCCTTCAGGCCGCAGAACTCTTCGTAATCGATCAATTCTTTTATCGTCGGATTCTCGCCGCACAGCGGGCAGTGCGGGTCTTTGCGAAGCTTGAGCTGGCGGAACGTCATCTTCCACGCGTCGAACAGGAGCAGTCGGTTGAGCAGAATCCCTTCGGCCCCGAGAATAACCTTGATTACCTCGTTGGCCTGAATCGTCCCGACGATTCCCGGCAGAACGCCGAGAACTCCGCCTTCGGCACACGACGGGACAAGACCTGGCGGCGGCGGTTCGGGATAGAGACAGCGGTAACACGCTCCGCGTTCTGCCCAGAAAACACTCGCTTGCCCTTCGAATCGAAAGATCGAGCCGTAAACGTTGGGCTTGCCGGTCAGGACGCTGGCGTCATTTACAAGATACCGCGTCGGAAAATTGTCCGTGCCGTCGACGATCACATCGAATTCCTTGAACAGCTCCAACGCATTCTCGCTTGTCAGCCGCGTTTCGAATGCTTCGATGTTCGTGTTCGGATTTATGTCTTTGAGCCGGTCGGCCGCAGAGGCGATCTTCGGACGGCCAACGTCTTTCGTTCCGTGAATGATCTGCCGCTGAAGATTCGATTCATCAACCACATCAAAATCTACTATTCCCAGCGTTCCGACACCGGCGGCCGCCAAATAGAGTCCGAGTGGCGAACCCAAGCCGCCCGTGCCTATGGTAAGGACACGAGCTTGTTTGAGTTTTTTTTGCCCTTCGAGTCCGACCTCCGGCAGGATAAGGTGGCGCGAATAACGTGCGATCTCTTCGTTGGAAAGTTCGGCCGGCACGGGAACTTCAGTTCGCAAATCCGTGCGGGCTGAAGTCCGCGTTCCAAAACTGCCGCCCGCAATCGACGGAACGATCATTATCGTTTCACCGTCCTTAACCGGCGTTTGCGGGCCGTCCAGATGGCGAATGTCTTCATCGCCGACGTACACATTGATAAAATTGCGCAGATTATTCTGTTCGTTATATAGGTGCTTGCGAAGTTCCGAATGCGTCGTGGTCAGCTCTAACAACGCGTCGCCCGCCGTGGCGGCATTTACTTCGATCTCAGAACTGCCGCCGGCAAATTGGCGTAGCGGCGTTGGTATTACTATCGTTACAGACATAATTATTGCTCCCTTGTACTTTCGGAATAACGAATAGCGAATAACGTAAAACGAATAACTGAAGACAGGAAAAAGCTATTCGTTATTCACTTTTCGTTATTCGTTATTCCGATTGTGATAAAACTTTTTCAATCTGCTCTTCATTAAATTTCGATCGATCGTTCTCCATTTCCCACGAAAATATATCGACAACTTTTCCCTCAATTACCGATGCGATCACGTACGACCAAACTGGCAGCGCATGCTCGAGATCATATTGCGATGGCACGGCCGGCGATTCGGGGTGCGAGTGGTAATAGCCGACGACATCCAGTTTCTTTTCACGGGCATAACGCTCGGCTATTAACACGTCTTTTGGCAAAATGAGCACGCGGTTGTGTCTCGCTTCTTCTTCACGAGCATTTTCGAGCGGGAATGTTTCGACGACCGTTTTCTTATCGTCCTCGAATTTACCGATCAGCATTCCGCCACATTCGTGCGGGTAATCACTCTCCGCGTGAGCGGCGATGGCATGTAGTATTTGCGCGTTTAAGACAATCATGATTTTTTGTGCCGCGGATTTGCGCAGACGACGCTGATCAGATTTTATTTTAGGCCGCAGCGGCTCTAACTTCTTCAATCTGCGTCAATCCGCGGCTAAAATCTTCCACGACCCTCAATGCCTGCTCGATATCAGCCAATATGTCGTTCACATCCTCGATGCCGACAGATATTCTGATCAGCCCTTCCGTTATCCCGATCGCGGCACGTTTTGCGGGCGATAGTTCGCGATGCGTCGCGGTTGCCGGGTGGACGATCCCGGTGAATAGGTCGCCGACGCTCGCGGCACGAGTACATAAATTCAATGCATTCAAAAATCTGTAAGACGTCTCGCGTGTGTCTTCTCTCAACCGGATCGTAACGATCGCCCCAAAATCAGAACCGTGAAACGCCGCGTCAAGTGCCTTGCCTTGTTCGCCTTCGAAAAACTTCGGATAGATCACATCCTGGATCTGCGGCAGCTTTTGCAATTGTGCCGCGAGGCGTTCGGCGTTTGAGCACTGCTTTTCCATTCTCAGACCAAGGGTTTTTATTCCGCGAAGGATCGAATGGGCCTCCCACGGGCTAAGCACGCCGCCTGCCAACGTCAACGCACCGAGCAGTGCCGGTTTATCGAATTCTTCTTTCGCGATCACAACGCCACCCGTGGCGTCGGCGTGGCCGCCAAGATATTTCGTCGCACTATGCACGACGAAATCGGCTCCGAGGTCGAGTGGGCGGCAAAGGTACGGCGTCGCGAACGTGTTGTCGACAATCAATTTGGCTCCGACTTCGCGGGCGACGGCCGAGCATTCCTCGATATCGCAAATTTTCAAAAGCGGATTCGAAAGCGTCTCGCAAATAAGGGCCGCAGGCTTTACTTCAAACGCTTTCGCCCGCAGTGCCGCGATGTCGGTGAAATCTTCGGCCACGGTTTTTACGCCGAACGCTCCAAACACGGTGTACAGAAGTTCGAAAGTCGAGCCGTAAAGATCTTTAGACGCGAGCACGACCGAGCCGCTCGTCAATTCGCAGGCGAGCAGTGCCGCGTGGATCGCCGCCATGCCGGAACCGTATGCGAACGCGAACTTGCCGTTCTCGATCGCCGCCATCGCCTCTTCAAACGCGGCAACGGTTGGATTGCCGTAGCGGCTGTAAACAAAGCCGCTGGTTTCGCCGTCGACGATGCGGTCGATGTCCTCGACCTGTTCGTAAATGAACGAAGACGATGCGTAGATCGGAGTTGAAGCAGGAACACCCGCGGGTGCGTTTCGCCGTTCGCCGGCGTGAACAAATTGCGTCGCTATCGATAAGTCGGCCATTATTTCCTCCGACAACCGCCAAAAAGAAAAAAGCCCTCGTGCTATTTAAAAGCACGAGAGCTTCTTTTGAAATCTCTTTGCAGTTGTTTAGCAGTTTTTTTAGTGGAGCAAGTTAACCTTAAATCGCCACTGTCGTTGTTTTCAAAAGAAAACGTGAAAAAGAACTAAAGGTAGCTTAGGCAACTTACCCGGCGTTGTCAAGGCCGAATCAGAATCAGTTATCAAAGATCGATTTGCATAAGCCAAGTGCATGCGGAAGCCCGCGCGTGAGCAAGGGCGTAAACGACACTTGAGCATTGCGCCCTTGCTCACGCGCGGGCTTCCGCATCATTCGTTCCAGAATTCTTCGTTCATATATTTCCCGCCGCCGTCGCAGAGGATTGTGACGACGACCGCGTCGCCTTCCAGTTGTTCGGCGAGACGGACCGCGGCGAAAACATTCGCTCCCGAGCTGGGACCGACGAACAAGCCCTCTTCGCGGGCCAGTCGTCGGGTCATGGCCTGGGCGTTTTCGGTTGTGACCGTGACGTTTTCATCCGCCAGACCGGCGTCATAGATGCCGGGCACTATCGCCGTGTCGAGGTGTTTCATTCCCTCTAACCCGTGCATCGGAGATTCCGGTTGGATCGAGATCGCGCGCACGTCCGGGTTGAATTCCTTTAGTCTGCGGGCGGTGCCGACGAAGGTGCCCGTCGTTCCCAAACCCGCAATAAAATGCGTGACGCGGCCGTTCGTCTGCCACCATATTTCAGGTGCGGTCGTCGCGTAATGGGCCTTCCAATTGGCTTCGTTGTTGTATTGGTCGGGGTAGAAATATTTGTCGGGATGTTTTGCCACCAGCTCGCGGGCCACGATCTGGGCCCCGTCGGTAGCATGCAGCGGGTCGGTTTCGATTATTTCGGCACCGTAAAGTTTCAAAATTCGCTTTCGGGCGGCACTAGCGTTTTTTGGCAGCGTCAGCATGACCGGATATCCGCGAGCCGAGCCGAGCATCGCGTAAGCAATGCCGGTATTGCCGCTCGTTGCGTCCAGAATGGTTTTTTCGGGCGTCAATTCACCGCTCTTCTCTCCGGCCAGGATCATCGCCAGCGCGGCCCGGTCTTTTACCGATCCGCCCGGGTTCATGAATTCCGCCTTCGCGTATACTTCGACGCCCTCCGGAAGCCCGCGCGCCACGCTCCTCAATCGGACGAGCGGCGTGTTACCCACGGCTGCTTCGAGAAAGCCCTTTGAGATCTCGTCCGCCCGAAACGCCGTTTGTACTTTCATTTCTTTTATTGCTGTTTGCATTTTCAATGTCCGGCAAACTTCGGTTTGCCGCCCCCGCGCTCGACAAACCGAAGTTTGCCGGACAAAAAAGCCGTGAATCTTTATCGAATTCACGGCTCTAAGGATTTTCCATTGCGTTCTTGTTACCCGGTCATCCGACGCAAAACCCCAGCCGCGACGCCCGACAGGCGCACGTTTCACAGCAACAACAAATACAATGAAAAGGCTGAGGATATTTCATAATTTGAATCATTACAAAAAAGTCTATATTCTGAAAATAGTGGATTCAGCGGAGGTTGTCAACTTTTGTTTTGTTGCGATGATATGTGCCATGCGAGTTGCGGAAGGCCGAGTGTTAGCAGGGACATAAGGCTCAACTTGGCGATTACGCCCTTGCTAACGCGCGGGCTTCTGCACACGTTTTGCCGTCGAGCGAAGCTCGAGATGTTAGAATAGGGTAAAGAGTTATGATCGAAGAAAAAGTTCTTGTAAAAAACTTTCTCAATCGCAAACAGCGTGAGCGGCTGAAGAAACCCGACTGGCTAAAGATAAAGCTTGGCGACCCGTCGAACCAGAATAAGGTGCTGAACCTGATCGACGGGCTGAACCTGCATACTGTTTGCCAGGAAGCGAAGTGCCCGAATATTTTCGAATGCTGGACGGACAAAACTGCGACATTCATGCTCGGCGGCGACACCTGCACGCGGCATTGCGGATTTTGTGCGGTAAACAAAGGTACGCCGATGAACCTTGACCCGCTCGAGCCAACGCACGTGGCCGAGGCGGTGAAACATCTCGATCTCAAACACGCCGTCATAACATCGGTCAATCGCGATGATCTAGCCGACGGCGGCTCGATGCACTGGGCCGAGACAATCACAAAAGTCAGCGAAATGAATCCCGGCTGCAAGGTCGAGGTTTTGATTCCCGATTTTAACGGCGACGAACAAGCACTGAACAATGTATTGGTTGCCCGCCCCGATGTGCTCAACCACAACACCGAAACAATTGCACGGCTCTATCGCCGCGTGCGGCCGGATGCAAAATATGCACAGACGCTCGAACTGCTTGAACGATCTGCCCGTTTCCGTGATACGCAGTTTCGGTCAATGAAAACTAAAAGCGGCATCATGGCAGGCCTGGGCGAAACGTTCGAGGAGGTCGTCGATCTTATGAAAGATTTACGCGCGGTGAGTTGCGACATCATGACCATCGGCCAATACCTCCAACCCTACGAAAAACGTCTGCCGGTCGAACGCTACGTCACGCCGGAGGAGTTCGCCGAATGGAAAAAAATCGGCGAGGCGATGGGATTTAAGCATGTTGAGTCGTCGCCACTGACACGAAGTTCTTATCATGCACGGCAACAAACCGAAAACGGAAAATTGTGAAATTTACATTGAATTTGGCAACTATTTGTGAGAAACTTCCGATATGAAGTTAGAGCGCGACATTCAGAGTCTTAGCGTCTTTAAAAGGGATTCTTCAAAGTTGTTGAGACAGCTGAAAAGGACGGGTGAACCAATCGTATTGACAGTTAATGGCAAGGCAGCTGCGGTTCTGCATGATCCCGAGAGCTATGAAGAGTATCTCCGCGATAGGGAACGGCGTCAGATGATAGCCGCTGTTAAACGTGGGATCGAAGACATGAAGGCCGGCCGCACAAAGCCGGCGGCGGAAGTGTTTCGTGATTTTGAAAAGAAATACAAGATACGTTCCTGACCATGCCCCGATTCAACGTCGAATTTTCTTCTGAGGCGATTGCGGATCTCGAAACCTCGTTTGAGTGGGGTTGCGAAAGATGGGGAAGAATAGAAGCTGCAACATGGTATGTTCAAATTAACGACGCGATTGATCAGCTCCTGACCTCGTTTCCGCTAGGCCACCCGATCGCCGCCGAAAACGATGAGTACGACGTTGAAGTTAGACAGTTGATTCTTGGGCGCTACATAGTCATCTTCAACGTTAAAGGCTCATTGGTTACGATTTTACACATTCGTGGACCGCACACGGGAAGACTAACCGCATGAACGAAACCGAAAATCAAAAAGCAATCGAAGTTCTCAACCGCATCATGGAACTGGAGCTGGCCGGCGTGGTGCGGTATACGCATTATTCTTTGATGGTATTTGGGTATAACCGCATACCGATTGTGTCATGGCTGGACGGGAATGCGAATGAGAGTTTGGCCCATGCTAAAAGGGCGGGTGAATTTGTAACGATGCTTGGCGGGCATCCGTCATTGAAGATCGGAACACTGCTTGAGACGCACAAACACGACATTGGTGACATACTGCGCGAAAGCCTTGAGCAGGAATCGACGACGCTTTCGGCATATTACGATCTGTTGAAACTCGCCGAGGGTAAAAACGTGACGCTCGAGGAATACTCCCGCGAGATGATCCTTCTGGAAGAAACTCACCTTGACGAAGTAAACAAAATGCTTCGCAAGCCCGGCGAGATCACGCCGTTCAGCGAATGAAAATTCTCGAAACTGAACGACTTATACTGCGTGAAGCAACGGCCGACGACGCGGCCTTTGTCCTTGGCCTGCTTAACCAACCTTCCTTCAAGAAGTTCATCGGTGATCGCGGTGTGCGCAACCTCGACCAAGCTCGCGAGTACATTCGAACGCGTTTTTCCAATAGTTACAGAGACAATGGGTTCGGGCTGTTTTTGATGGAGCTGAAAAATTCGGCCGAGCCGATCGGCCTTTGCGGTTTTGTCCGACGCGATACGCTTCCCGATCCTGATATCGGATTTGCGCTTTTGCCGCAGTTCGAAAAGCAAGGCTACGCGTTCGAGGCGGCATCGGCCACAATGCACTATGGGCGAGAGACTCTCGGTCTTGCCCGCGTGCTTGCGATCACGACCCTCGACAATGAGGCTTCCGGACGGCTTCTGGAAAAGATCGGCCTGGCTTTCGATAGCGAACTCGAACTCGGCGGCGAAAACTTAAAGCTTTTTTCGGTTGAACTTTAGTTTTTCCGCTTTTCAACTTTTACAAACGCCTCGCTTCTTCCTGATAATAGAGCCGCATTTTATGAGATACGGACTGATCGCCGGCAATGGCGATTTCCCTTTTCTGGTGCTTGAAGGTGCAAAGAAAGCGGGTGAATCGCTGGCCGTTGCCGCCATTAAGGAAGAGACCGAAAAACGCATCGACGAGATCGCGGAAAATGTTGCGTGGGTCGGCATCGGCCAGCTTGGCAAAATGATCTCGTTCTTCAAGAACGCCGGCGTTGAGAAAGTGATGATGGCCGGCCAGGTCAAGCATGTCCAGCTTTTTTCCGGAGCAGTCCCCGATGTCAGAATGTTGAAAATGCTTTGGAATTTGCCGAAACGCAATACCGATTCGCTGATCGGCGGCATCGCGGCCGAGCTTGAAAAGGACGGCATCGAGTTGATCGATTCGACCTTTTTCTTAAAGGAACATCTTGCCCCTAAAGGCGTTCTGACAAGAAGAAACCCGAGTGATACCGAGCTCGAGAATATCGAATACGGCCTTCACATCGCGAGCGAGATCGCTCGGCTCGATCTCGGGCAAACGATCGTCGTCCGGGCAAAAGCCTGCGTTGCGATCGAGGCAATGGAGGGTACAGATGCAACAATTGAAAGGGCCGGAAAACTGGCAAACGGCAAGTTAACGGTCGTAAAAGTGGCAAAACCCGATCAGGACATGCGTTTCGACGTCCCGGTGGTTGGCCCGCCGACCGTGGAAACGATGATCAAGGCCGGCGCAACCTGCATTTCGATTACGGCCGGAAAGACGCTTGTTTTCGATCGCGAAGCAATGATAAAACTCGCCGATGCCAATAAAATAACGGTCGTAGGAACGTTCTGAATTGTTAATTGGCAGATTGTTAATTGGAATTGCGTTTAGATTTTTCCAATTGACAATTGACAATTTTCGTGTGGAAACAAATCATCGGGGCATGCGTAACATATCCAAATATCTTGTGGAGAATAGATGAACAAAAAACTTTTTACTTTTCTTTTAATTGTCGGCATGTTGGTGCCGTCAACGGCGTTCGGCCAGGCGGTAAAGATCACATCGGCGGAGCGCAAAATGGCCGACGCGATCACTGCTTCTCAGCTCAGCTCCTATCTTCATTTCGTGGCGTCCGATGCGATGGGCGGACGCGATACGCCTTCACAGGGCCTGGACGTGACGGCCGAATTCATCAAGATGAACCTTGAAAAATGGGGATTCAAAGGTGCCGGCGACAATGGCAGTTTTTTTCAAAAAATAGCTTTGTCCCGCGAATCGCTCGACCTCGAGAACACTAAGCTTGAGATCGCCGGCAAGCAGTTAAAACTTGGCGAGGACTTTTTTCGTCTGTCGGGCAGCGGTACGGCCAGCGGGCCGCTTGTTTTTGGAAAAGACGGATGGCTGGTCAAATCGAAGAACATCGACGCCTTTGCCGGCGTTGATGTAACCGGAAAGATCGTCGTTCTTTCAAGTCCCGTTTTTAGCCAAAGCACGATC
>JABFSB010000369.1 GCA_013140875.1 Acidobacteriota bacterium | reverse complement strand
GGCCAAAACCGGCCTCGGCATCGAAGAGGTTCTGGAAGCTATCGTCGCCAAAGTGCCTTCGCCGAAAGGAAGCCGCGACAAGCCGTTGAAAGCATTGATATTCGACAGTTGGTACGACAGCTATCGAGGCGTTATCGTGCTTTTCCGCATCATAGACGGAACTATCAAGAAAGGTACGAAGATCAAATTCTTCAACACCGGCCGCGAATATCTGGTCGAAACTATCGGTGTAAACCGTCCGCGTCCGACCCTGATAAACGAGCTTGGTGCGGGCGAAGTCGGATTTCTGACCGCCTCGATCAAGACTGTGGCCGACGTGCAGATCGGCGACACGATTACCGACGCCGCCCGGCCGGTCGATGAACCGTTCCCCGGCTTTCAGGAAGTAAAGCCGATGGTCTTTGCCGGGCTTTACCCGACCGATTCGGCTCAGTACGAAGACCTCCGTGACGCGATGGAAAAGCTGCGGCTGAACGACGCGTCGTTCTTTTTCGAACCCGAATCGTCCACCGCACTCGGCTTCGGATTCCGCTGCGGTTTCTTAGGCCTGCTCCACATGGAAATTATCCAGGAGCGGCTCGAACGCGAATTCAACCTCGACTTGATCACGACCGCGCCCGGCGTGCGTTATCGCGTCACGACCACCGACGGCGAGGTCGCCGAGATCGATTCGCCCTCGAAAATGCCCGATACCGGCAGAATTTCAAAGATCGAAGAGCCGTTTATCGAGGCTACGATCCTGACAAACGACGCATTCCTTGGCGGTATTCTTCCGCTGCTGGACGAAAAACGCGGCGTGCAGAAAAAGTTCGAATACGTGACGACCGACCGCGTAATGCTCGTTTACGAATTGCCGCTCAACGAGATCGTGCTCGATTTCTATGACCGCCTTAAATCGGTTTCCAAGGGTTACGCATCGCTCGATTATCATCTGTCCGGTTATCAGGAATCGAAGCTTGTCAAGCTTGACGTGCTCGTCTCCGGCGAGCCGGTCGACGCGCTTTCGCTCATCCTCCACACCGACACAGCAGCCGCAAAAGGCCGACTCCTGACCGCAAAAATGAAGGAACTAATCCCGCGACAAATGTTCGAGGTCGCGATCCAGGCCGCCATCGGCAGCAAGGTCATCGCCCGCGAAACCGTCAAAGCCATGGGCAAAAACGTCATCGCCAAATGCTACGGCGGCGACATTAGCCGCAAACGCAAACTCCTCGAAAAACAAAAAGAAGGCAAAAAACGAATGAAAAAAGTAGGCCGCGTCGAGATCCCACAGGAAGCTTTTTTGGCTGTGCTTAAAGTGAACGAGAGTTGAATGAAACCTGACCGAAAGAAAACGGAACGTCTGAAGGAGCTGATCGCGTTTGAAATAGATGTGATGAAACTAAGGATTCGGGCGCGCAACAATTCCGCTGGCGTCGCCTGGATCGTGATTGGGGGTAAACGCCGGACATCCGCTGATCCTGCACTCGGAAGCCAATGGTTAATAAGTTGTCTCACTTTTGTTGAGCGGGTGTTTGGGAAAGACAGTATCTATTACGACGAACTTAAAGGTCTTCATCCGAAGGTTTTTTCAACAGAGGGTTGGGTTGCCGTTGAGAAAGTGATTGGTGTACTCAAAGCCGCGAAAGATGATTACGAGAACGGTTACTTGTCTGAAACTCAAACTTTAATCGCGGCAGAAGTTTTTGAAGATTTTCTTGAACAGTCAGAACATCTTTTGAATCAAGGTTATTTCACAGCCGCAGCGGTTATTGCAGGAAGTGTTTTAGAAGACGGCTTGCGAAAACTCTGCTTGAGAAAGGGGATCACTCTTTCTACGAAACCAAAACTCGATATGATGAACGCTGATTTGGCAAAGACTGGTGTCTATAATCTGCTAAAACAAAAACAAATTACAGCATTGGCAGATTTGCGAAATAAAGCCGCACACGGATTAGGTGGGTTTACAAAAGAAGATGTTGATTCGATGATAAATGACGTGCGAAGATTTATGAGGGATTATTTTAGTTAAGGAGAAATCCTATGGAAATTACAATTAGCTTGCCGGAAGATGTTGCTCAAGTTTTTCTCGCTAACGGGGAAAATCTTGAGCGCGAGGTTTTGGAAGCAACCTCTTTGGAGGGCTATCGTTCAGGAAAACTTTCGCACGCCCAAGTCGGGAAAATGCTGGGTCTAACACGTTTTGAAGTTGACGCATTTTTCAGATTACATAGTGTCCCACTTAATTACTCAATCGAAGATTTGGAATCTGATCGTCTGACACTTGATAAACTCGCCTTGAAATGATCGTTGTTTCCGATACCTCGCCGCTTAATTACCTAATTCTGATCGGTCAGGAAAGCCTTTTGCCGAAACTCTTCGGCAATGTCGTCATACCGCAAGTTGTTTTTGATGAGCTGCGGGGTAAGGGAGCTCCGTCCCTTATCATTGAATGGAGTCGAAATCTGCCGGCATGGATTCAAATAAAACAAACGCATTTAGTTCCAATTCCATCGCTCGATATTCTCGACAGAGGCGAAAGGGAAGCGATTTTATTAGTACAGGAACTCTCAGCCGATTTGCTTGTGGTCGATGATAAGCAGGCGAGAATGGCGGCTGCTGACCTGGGAATCGAAATTACCGGAACGGTCGGCATTATCGACAAAGCCGCGCGGATGGGTTTAATAGATTTAAGAACTGTAATAGACAAACTTCAAACGACTAATTTCTTCATATCCGCCGACCTGATAAAAAAACTGATGGAATAGCCAGTATTTACGCTTTCGGCTGCGCAACCTTGAGCACTTTCCTTTGAAGCCACTGCCCCGGTGTTCCACGAAACTACGTTTTTGCGATGAATTCCTCAACTTTAGCTTCGACTTCATTGTGAATCGCACGTAGATGCTCTTCCGAATCAGCTTCAAATCTTAAAACCAAGATCGCCTGTGTGTTGGACGCACGCACCAGACCCCAGCCGTGGTCGAAGATAATTCTTGCTCCATCGATGGTAATTACTTTGTGATAGCGTGAAAAGTGATCGGCGATCTTTTGCACGATCTCGAACTTAACGTCGTCCGGGCAATCGACGCGGAGCTCGGGGGTGGAGAAGGTTTTGGGGATATCGTTGAAGAGTTCAGAGAGTTTTTTGTCTGTGTGCGACAAAATCTCGAGAACGCGGGCTCCGACATACGTTGCGTCGTCAAAGCCGTAGTAGCGGTCGGCGAAGAATATGTGGCCGCTCATTTCTCCGGCCAGGACCGCGCCGGTCTCCTTCATTTTGGCTTTGATGATCGAATGGCCCGCCTTCCACATTATCGGGACGCCGCCGTGTTTCTTGATGTCATCGAAAAGGGTTTGCGAGCATTTTACTTCGGCGATGATCGTCGCACCCGGCTGCGTCTCAAGCACTGCGCGTGACAGCAGGATCATCAATTCATCGCCCCAAATTATGCGACCCTTTTCATCGACGATCCCGATGCGGTCGCCGTCGCCGTCGAACGCGATGCCGATGTCGGCTTTTGTTTCGAGCACCGCGTTGATCGTGTCCTGGAGGTTTTCCGTCACGGTCGGGTCGGGATGATGATTTGGAAAATTCGAATCCGGCTCGACGAAAAGCTTTACTAGATCGATGCCTAATTTTTCATAGATGGGCACCGCAGTTACGCCGCCCATGCCGTTGCCGCCGTCGATGACGGCCTTTATCTTTCGTTCGCCAAGCTGGATTTTTGAGACGATGTCGTTGCAGTAGTTGGCGAGTAAATTAATGGTTTTGACTGAGCCATGTGACTGGCCGCCCGCTGATGCAGGCGGTTCTGCCAGTGCGATCTCTTTTATTTCCTGTATCTGCGAACCGAACAGAGTCGATTTGCCCAGACAGATCTTGAAGCCGTTGTGGTCGGGCGGGTTGTGCGATCCGGTGATCATCACTCCACCGTCGTAATCCTTTGTAAAAACAGCGTGATACAGCACCGGCGTCGGCACGCGGCCGATCAGGTCGACGTCGAGGCCGCAATTATTAAAGCCCTCGGCCAACAGCTTGCAAAACCGCGGCGAGCTTTCACGAGCGTCATAGCCTATCGCGATCCGGCGTGCGCCGTTTTGCGAAAAAAACGTCCCGATCGCCCGACCCAACGTGGCAACGACATCGTCATCTAGCTGCTCGCCGACGATCCCTCGAATATCGTATTCCCTGAAAATGTATTGGTTCATCGATTTGTCGAGTAGAGTATTACTGATTTGCGCTCAGGTTTCCAAACTCTATGAACTTTGCATCTTCACTTCGGGCCCTTTGCGTTTGAAATCCGTTTAACGCAAAGAACGCAAAGTTTTCCGCAAAGGTTACAAAGAGTTGCGAAAGCCCGTGCGGGCTTCCGCAGCCTGATTTTGATA
>JABFSB010000109.1 GCA_013140875.1 Acidobacteriota bacterium | reverse complement strand
TGATCTTGGTTTCGCCAACCGAGTCGAAGGTCGGGTTGATAACGATAATTCCCAGAATCACGTCGCGGTTGTCGGTTCCGTCTAGCTGGTATCCCGTACCGCTAAAGGTTTGGCCGTTGACAATTGTCTGGGTCGAACCTTGAGGATTCTCGCTTGCCGCGTGGTTCCAGAGTTGCTGCTGCGTACCGGGCGTCAAAAGAATTAACTTCGTGAAGTTTCGGTCAAGGATCGGCAACTCCGTTACTTCGCGAGTGGAGAAGGTGGTCGCGACATCGGCCCGGTCCGTTTTAAGCAACTGTCCCTCGCTGGTGATTTCCACGACCTCGGAGATTTGCCCGGCTTCCAGCGAGACGTTAACTTTAGTCTGCGTGTCCAGGCTGACGGTAACGTTGTTCGAAACGCCCGACTTAAAGCCTTGCTTCTCGACTTTAATCGCGTAAAGTCCCGGTAAAAGCCGTTCCTTTGAGAATAGGCCGTCCGAGTTTGTTGTTACGGTATCCACGGTCTTTCGCTCAACGCTCGTGATCGTAACTGTTGCGTCCGGGATGGCTGCTCCGGTCGAATCGGTCGCGGTGCCGGAAATACTTCCGTACACGGCCTGAGCGGAAGTAGTGCCCGAGCCGAGGATAATCACCGTAAATGCTCCCAACAGGAGAGCTGCTATTTTGTTCCGAATCATGGAGGCCTCCTAAAAATAGATCAACTAATCTTGGAATGTGCGAGGGTAAAAGGCTTAAAGCTGCCTACATAATTGCACCCGCTTAAACCCCTTGCTCTACCGCCGGCCCGATTAAATCGAACCCGAAAAGATAAGGAAAACTGGCTGAGAAGTGAAAATCTTTTGTTGTGTTTCCGAACAAAGATTAAATATGTTTCGAAATCGAAAGTCAAGACAAAAAGAGTAATTGTTGACGATTTCTTACTTTTTATTAACTAAGTATTAAATTTCCGCTAAACCGTGTGGACAGGAATGACTGTGACTGTTTCCCAGTCAAAAATTGTGCCAGTGGCCAGAGTACTTGTAAACGCCAACTATAGATACACCCCAAATACGAGTTGCCATTGTCATTTTGGATAATTCTTCAAAATTATGGATTAAGACCCTTCAGGAAAAGTCCTCGTAAACTAACTCGCCGAAGCAAACTTGCCCGCCAGAACTAAACTCAAGGCGCCCATTAGAGTCGGATTTTCGCCGAGTGACGAGGGGATCAAAACCGGCTTGGGCAGATCGTGCCGGATACTTTTTTCGGTGATCGCCTGCAGCTGATCCGAAACCAGATCCCAAGCTTTGACAATCGAGCCGCTGATGACAATGGCCTGCGGGCTAAAGCCGACAATTAGATTGGAGAGACCAATTCCCAAATATTTGGCTGTTTCTTTCAGGGCCGTCAATGCCTGCTCTTCACCTATATTTGCCAAACTTATCAACTGCGTGATGTTCATGCCGGCCGAGGGAAGATGTGAGTTGACAAGCTTATGATAGCGGGCGATCGTCGCTTTTTCCGACGCCAAAGCTTCCCAGCAATCGTAGTTTCCGCAAGAGCATTGAACCGGAGCGTTCGCACCGACTATCATGTGGCCGAATTCTCCCGCCGCGCCGCGTTCCCCCCGGTAGACCTGACCGTCGAAAACTATTCCCGTACCGATACCTTCGGATATAAGCACGGTTATGAAGTTTTTGTACTTTCTTATCTTCTCCTGCCCGAACCAAAGTTCCGCCAGAGCTACCGCGTTCGCGTCGTTATCGATGGTCACGGGCAGGCCGAATTCTCTTGTTATCTCCTCCGAAATGTTCCAGTTGCTCCACTGAAAATACGGGATATAAACGGCCTGGCCCGTTGCATGATCAGCTATACCTGGAATGCTGATGCCGACCTCGAGTTCGTCCGTGATGCCTGACTGCCTTTTGATTATTTTGGATATAACGGACGTGATTTGTAATCGTATGAAGTCTTTGTTGGGAGAGATGGGTATTACTTCCTGGTCGAGCACCGCTCCTGTCAGATCTGCCATTGCGATGCTTATGCATCTAGGTGTTACGTCTATGCCAAGAGCAACCGGCGTTCCAGCTTTGATTTTTAATAAGGTCGGTTTCCGTCCCCCGCTCGACTGCCCGACTCCGATTTCTTCGATTAAACCCGCCGTTTGCAGTTCGTCGACGATCGCCGAAACGGTCGAA
Source organism: Acidobacteriota bacterium (assembly GCA_013140875.1). GTDB lineage: Bacteria > Acidobacteriota > Blastocatellia > Pyrinomonadales > Pyrinomonadaceae > OLB17. The sequence continues at coordinate 11,921 of JABFSB010000109.1, read as the reverse complement.
CGTTGAAGGTTCGTTTCGCGCGCAATCTGAGCCCGTGAAATGGGGGATTGCTCTCGAACATAGTTGAGCACGATTTGCCTGTTAATACCCCGAATCGTCTTTGAACGAGCGACTTGGTGTTTGGCTTTTTGCAAGTAGATTCGTTTCATGTCTCGGGTTACTGAATTACTTTGTTGGCAAAACAAACATACTCATATTACAATCACATTACTTAGTCAATCGCGGTTACGTCGTTTTATCCTTTATTTGTCGGCCAGCTTTTTTCGTGTGCATTGAAGCACGCTTCGGAGAGTACGAAGATGTTTGCCGTACTCACGATCTGTGAGATACATCGGTAGGATCCCGACGACAGATAACATTACTTTGAAACTCAATCGGAAAACGGTATACAAGTTGTTGGGTCGGCAAATTTTCTGCGCCGTCCTGATTCTTTTGTTTACGTCTTCTTTTTATCGATCACAGGAATCGAGAGATTCTGTTAACGTGCTCTCCCGGGCTGATCAATTAATAAAGGAAGGACGGGGGGAAGAGGCTCTTTCGATCCTCCGGGCCGCAGTGGCTCGGGACCCTGCCGACTCCATTGTTTGTATTCGGCTGGGAAAGGCATTCTATCAACTGAAGAAATATCAGGAAACGATCACGGCATTGACGTCTTGTCGGATGACAGTTGCCAAAGACAACGTTACGTATCGGGAAGTTATACAAATGCTCGGGCTTTCTCACTACATCCTGGGTCATGTGGCTGAGTCGATACCGTTTTTCCAGCAGAGTATTGAATGGTTTCCAGATAATCTGGAAATCGCATACGCGCTTGGCGTCAGCTATGTCCAAACGAGGCAGCCGGGAGAATCGCGAAAAATATATGCCCGTCTGTTTGGCGTTGCGCCGGATTCCGCCGCGGCCTATCTGATCAATGCCCAGATGCATATCCGCCAGAGGTTTGAAGAAACGGCCGAGGTGGAACTGCTTCAAGCGTTAAAACTCGATGCAAGGCTCCCTCAGGCGAATTTTCACCTCGGTGAAATTGCCATATATAAGGCCGACATAGAAAAAGGAATCACGACTTTTCAGAAGGAGATCTCGGTTAACCCGTCAAACGCAATGGCCTACTATCGCCTTGGCGAGGCCCTAACGCGGCAGTTGAAATGGGACCAAGCCATTCAGCCGTTACAGAAGTCCATTTGGCTCAACCCTTATTTTAGCGGACCGTATATAGTGCTCGGCAAGGTTTACTTGAAGAAGGGCGATCTTAAGAATTCCGAGGCTATGCTTCGGCGCTCGATCGCGATGGACCCGAACAATTTTGGTGCGCACCATCTGCTCGCGCAGACCCTTCAGCAGGACGGGCGGATTGACGAAGCAAAAAAAGAATTCGCTCTGGCTGAGCAATTGCGAGCCGGCGGCGAGAGAAATCCATAAAATATTTGTTTTTGCCAATGAAAAATCCGTCGTGGGTTGTGTTCACAATTGCCGTTATCTGGTCAGTCGTGGCCGGGCAAAACGGAGCGACTTCACTGTCTTTTAACTTTGTCGATATAGCGTCCGATGCAGGATTAAGAGAGCCGACGATCTACGGCGGCGTAGCTGCGAAAAAATACATTGTAGAAACCAATGGCTCGGGCGTCGCGTTTTTCGATTTCGACAACGATAACTGGCTTGATATTTTCATAATGTCCGGTACGAGACTCGAAGGTTTTGAAAAAGGCAAAGAACCCACAAACCGACTCTACAGAAACAATCGAAACGGTACCTTCAAGGATGTCACGGAGAACTCAGGTCTGCGTAAAACGGGATGGGCTTCCAGTGTTACCGTTGGTGATTTCGACAACGACGGCTTCGAGGATTTGTTTCTTACCTACTGGGGCGAGAATGTCTTGTATCGAAACAATCAGAACGGAATTTTTTCGGATGTAACTGACCGGTCGGGGCTCAAACAAACGGCGACCCGCTGGGGTTCTGGTGCCGCCTTTATCGATTATGATAGGGACGGCGATCTTGATCTCTTTGTCGCGAACTACTTAAAGTTTGACTTTGCTAAAGTTCCAGAAGCGGGGAAGGGGGCCAATTGTCTCTGGAAAGGGATCATGGTTAATTGCGGACCTAAGGGACTGCCGACCGACACCAACATCCTTTACGAAAACAAGGGTGGAGGAGTGTTCGCGGACGTTTCCGACAAGTCCGGGATTGCCGGTGTCACCGGCCGCTACTCGATGACTGCGATAGTTACGGATTACAACAACGACGGGTGGCCCGATATTTACGTCGCCTGTGATTCTACTGCCTCGACGCTATATCGCAACAATAGAAACGGAACGTTCACGGACGTAAGTCTTGACAGCGGCACGGCCTATAACGAGGATGGCAACGCTCAGGCCGGGATGGGCGTGACCATCGGTGATTACGATGCCGACGGTCGGCCGGATATCTTTAAGACCCACTTTGCCGACGATCTTCCGATACTGTATAGAAACAGCGGGCGCGATTTTTTTGAGGACGCCTCACGACTTGCGGGGTTCGATCATACAAAACACGTTCAGTGGGGGACCGGTTTTGCGGACTTTGACAACGATGGGTGGGTTGACATTATGACGGTGACGGGAAACGTCTATCCCGAGATCGAAAGATTTTTCAAGGAATATCCGCACCGCGGGCCGAGGCTGGTTTATCAAAACCAGGGAAATGGCCGGTTCAAAGACGTCTCGGCATATGCGGGCAGCGGAATCAGCACGCCGAGATCCAGCCGCGGGGCCGCCTTTGGTGATTTTGACAATGACGGCGATATTGATGTCCTGGTGATGAACATGAATGATCCCCCGCTGCTCTTACGAAACGACCTGCGATCGAAGAACGGGTGGCTGAAGTTGAAGCTTGTTGGAACAAAATCTAACCGTTCGGCAATTGGCGCACGGGTAACGCTCAGAACGGGCAAGCACGTCCAGGTCCAGGAAGTCACGAGTCAGTCGAGTTACTATTCGCATAACGACGCCCGCGTGCATTTCGGTCTTGGCAGCGCGCGAGAGGCCGACTCGGTCGAGATACGCTGGCCGGGTGGTCAGACCGAGATGTTGAAGAATGTCGCCGCGAATCAGATCGTGCGAGTCAAAGAAGGAAGCGGAATGGTTAGATGAGGGAACTGGCGTTATTATCGGTTCTTACCATCGTTGCGTTGACGACCGCGGCGCAGTATCCGGTTTCGATGACCAACGTTGCGAAGCAAGCCGGGCTCAATTTTGTTACGATCTACGGCGACGAGAAAAAGAACCGGTATCTGCTCGAGACCACCGGCGCCGGTGTAGCATTCATCGATTACGACAACGATGGCTGGCAGGATCTTTTCTTCGTTAACGGAACTCGGCTCGACGCCTTGCCCAAGGGTCTGGCACCGCCTACTAATCGGCTTTTTCGCAATCGCGGCGACGGGACATTCGAAGATGTGACCGCGAAAGCGGGTGTGACGCGAACCAATTGGGGACAGAGCGTGTCGATAGGCGATTTTAATAACGACGGCCATGAAGACCTGTTCGTCACTGCGTTCGGGAAAAACGCCTTATATAAAAACAATGGCGATGGAACTTTCGCCGACGTTGCCGAGAAGGCAGGCATTAGCGAGAACCGCTCAAAATGGGGAGCAGGAAGTGCTTTTTTGGATTATGATCGCGACGGTGATCTTGATCTTTTTGCCGCGAGCTACATCGATCTTGATCTAAAAACGGCACCGCTACCAGAAACGGGACCTTGCCTTTACAAAGGGATCACTGTCGCGTGTGGACCGCCCGGGCTGACGGGTGGCGTGAACATGCTGTGGCAGAACAACGGCAACGGAACATTCACCGACGTATCCGAGAAATCAGGTATAAGAAAAACCGAGGGAACCTACGGACTCGGCGTCGCCGTCGCTGATTATGACAACGATGGTTACGTGGACATCTACGTGGCAAACGACTCGGCTCCCGCCATTCTCTATCGCAATAACCGCAACAGCACATTTACCGACGTTGCTCTTGAATCCGGCTGTGCCTTTTCGGCTGATGGCAAGCCGCAGGCTGGCATGGGCGTTTCGGCGGGAGATTACGATCGGGACGGATGGTTGGACATTTTCAAGACGAATTTTGCCGGCGACACCTCAACGCTCTACCGGAACACTGGCAAGGCCGTATTCGACGACGTGACGTTTTCGGTTGGCATGGGCATCAACACTCGCTGGCTAGGCTGGGGCACGAGCTTCGCGGATTTCGATAACGACGGATGGCTCGATGTTTTTCTCGTCAATGGACATGTGTATCCGGAGGTCGAGCGACTGACGACCGAAGCCGGCTATGCGCAGCGTAAAGTGCTTTATCAGAATTTGCGGAACGGAAGGTTTGCCGACGTTTCGATGCAGGTTGGCGGAGCGGTAATCGAAAACTCGCCCGCCCGCGGTGCCGCGTTCGGCGATATCGACAACGACGGCGACGTGGACATCATCATTAACAATGTCAACGCCCCGCCCGAACTGATCCGCAACGACTCACGTTCGGGAAATAACTGGCTGAAGATCAAGCTGATCGGAGTGAAATCGAATCGCAATGGCATCGGAGCTCGGATCGTCGTTACAACCCACGACGGTCGACAGATCGATGAGGTGCGCAGCGGCAGCAGTTATTTTTCGCAGAACGATCTTCGCGTGAACTTCGGTGTTGGAAAATCGACAGCGGTAAAGTCGGTTGAAGTTCGCTGGCCGAGCGGGCGGACCGATACATTCACCGACGTGAAGGTCAACCAGACCTTCATGATCAAGGAAGGCACGGGCGAGATAAAAGAGCCGGAGTCTACAAATCGAAGCAAATGATACGGACAAGATCATTGGCCGTGGTGGTCATCGCTCTTATGACCTTCGCCGCCGTTAGGGGGCAAAGAGAGCCTAGTGCTTACGCACTCTATCAACGTGGGGTAGCACTTGCCAAGTCAGGCGATTACGTGGGCGCAGCCGACAAACTCCGTGCTGCCGTCAAAGCAAACCCCAATTACTACGAGGCTCAACTCGCTCTTGGATTGGCGCTTCAAAACACACAGCAATATTCAGACGCCCTCAATGCGTTCCGAGCGGCAATCGGCTTGCGGCCGAGACTTGCCGACCCGCATCTTTTGCTGGGCGGTCTCCTTCAGCAGGTGGGCGATGCCGACGGAGCTCTTGCCGAATATACAACCTCCGCAAAACTCAACCCCGGCTCGGCCGAAGCACACTCGGCGATAGGGTTTATTCTCGCCGCCAGAAATCAGCTGCCCGACGCGATTAAATCGTTCGAGACCGCAGTCAGGCTAAAGCCGACGCTGGCCCAGGCTCATTATTATCTCGGCACTGCCCGTTATTTTTCCGACGATCCGGCCGGAGCAATCACGGCGTTGAAGCAGGCGTCCAGACTTATGCCGGCAAACGGCGAAGCGTATTATTATCTCGGTCTTGCACAGGAACGAAAAGGAGACCTGCCTTCTGCAATAGCATCGCTCAGGACGGCAGTAAAACTCTCGCCCGAGATCGTCGAGATGCGTCAGGCGATGGCTCAGGCATACATGGCCGATGAAGAGCTTGAGGCTGCGGCGGAGCAATTTCGGGCCGTCGTCAGACTAAAACCAGATTTTGCGCAGGGTTACAACGACCTAGGTCTCGTTTTGGTTGAATTGCGCGACCCGGACGGTGCGATTGCCGCTTTTCGGAAGGGGCTTGCACTTGCGCCTGCGGACACCGTGGTGAAAAACAATCTTGGGATGGCGTTGATCCAGAAGAGCGACTTCGTCGCCGCGGCCGCTCAGTATCGCGAGATCATCGAGATCGCGCCCGGCGATGCCGTTGCGCATTACAATCTCGGCCTCGCGTTGAAGCAGCAGGACAAATTCGACGATGCCGTAATCGCTCTCAGCCGCGCCGCCGAACTGCAGCCCGATAAGCTGCCGGAGATTCACTACACGTTGGGCGTGGTTCTGCTTCAGCAGGCAAAGCTGGACGAAGCCGGAAGCTCTTTTCAAAAGGCGGTGTCGATAAAGAACGATTACGGCGAGGCGATATATACGTTGGGCACCGTTCGTCAGCAGCAGGGAAAAATCGACGAGGCCCTCGACCTGTTTCGCACCGCTCTTAAGATTCTACCGGACGCTCCGGAAATTCATAACACGCTCGGGACGGCGCTCAGGCAAAAAGGCGATATCGACGGGGCCAGAGCGGAGTTGCAGGAAGCGGCTCGCCTGAACAAACTGAAGACGAACCGCCAAGCTGCCACTTTCGCTCTTAATACCGGAATAGCGAATCTGAAAGCCGGCAAGATCGATGACGCTATCCATCAGTTTCAAAAAGCAGTCGAGCTAGCTCCCGAAAATTCTGAAGCCTTTTACTATCTTGCCAAGTCACTTATGCGGAAAGGAAAGAAGGTTGAATCCGATACCGCGTATCGAAAAGCTCGACAGCTGAATCCGCGTGTCAGGCGACTGTAGAAACTAAAGGTTGGTCTGAAACCGGTTTGCGGCTGCGGTCGACAAAGTCCTTTGCCACAAAGTCGACACTACTTTTCTGCCGAGAAGATGGCGGCCTGGTATGGTTTGAGCCGGCCAGAGAATTCAGGATAGTTTCCCAATAAATACTCCGATCGGCTCGCATCGGGCACTGCGTTTGTATCAGCGTCCTTGTCCGTGAAGTTCACAAGTACAACGATCTTTGCGTCGTCGAGTTCACGGGCATACGCGAACACGCTTTCGTTCCCCCAATCGAGATATTCGGCGCTTCCATAGATCAATGCCGGGTTCGCCTTGCGGAATCTGATCATCCTTCGAAAGTAGTTCAACACCGAATCTTCGTCGCCTTCCTGCTCGGCGGCGTTGATCTTTTTATAGTTCGAATTGATTTTCAGCCACGGCGTTCCCGTTGTGAATCCGGCGTTCGGTGACGCGTCCCACTGAAATGGCGTGCGGCCGTTGTCGCGTGCAATCAGCTTTTGCGACTCCATGAATTCATTCAGGTCACCGCCTTCCGTCTCGATCAGCCTGTGCAAATTGATCGTCATTATGTCCCGGTAATCTTCGATGCGGTCGAACCGGATGTTGGTCATGCCCAGCTCATCGCCGAAATAGTAATACGGCGTGCCGCGCATGGTCAGGAGAAACGTAGTGAGCATCTTCGACGAGACTTTCCGAAACTCCGGTGTATCGTTGCCCCATCGCGACACCATCCGCGGAAAGTCATGATTTCCGAGATAAACGGTTCCCCAACCTTTATCCGCAAAGGCCTCGTCCCATTTGCGGAAGATCTCCTTAAACTCTCGAAAGCTCCAGCCTTTCGGATCCATCAGTTTTTTGGCCAGGTCTTTGTGACCGAGATTGCTGATGTCGAAGTGATACGACATATTCAGCTCGTGACGGTCTGCATCGACGAAATCGAGAACGTTTTCGGTCATTGTTCCGGGCCCTTCGGCGACGGTCATGATGTCGTATTTTGAAAGAACCTCGCGGTTGAATTCCTGCAGATATTCGTGAAGCCGCGGCCCTTCGGCATAGTACTGGACAAAGTTGCCATCATATTTTGCGGGCAGCTCTTTGAATGGAACGTCCTTGGAAATAAACGTGATGACATCCATCCGAAAGCCGTCGACGCCCTTGTCGAACCAAAACCGAACGGCGTCGTAAATCTCCTGCCTCAGTTTCGGATTCTCCCAATTCAGATCGGGCTGCTTTTGAGAAAAGATGTGCAGATAGTATGCATCCGTTTGCTCATCGTATTTCCACGCATCGGCGTTGACATCGAAAAAGCTCCAACGCGTAGGCGGCGTGCCGCTTTCCGCCGGCCACCAGTGATAATAGTCGCGGTAAGGGTTGTCGCGGGATTTGCGCGATTCCTGAAACCAAAAATGCTCGTCTGACGAGTGATTGGCAACAAGGTCGAGTACGAGCTTGATTCCACGATCGTGCATGCCCGCGAGCAACTCGTCAAAATCTGTCATCGTGCCAAACTCGTCCATGATCGAGCAATAATCACTCACGTCGTAGCCGTTGTCGTCATTTGGCGACGCAAAGATCGGATTCAGCCAAACTACATCGATGCCGAGCGATTTTATGTAATCGAGCTTCTCGATAATACCCCGCAGATCGCCGACCCCATCGCCATTACTGTCCTTAAACGAGCGCGGATAGATCTGATAGATAACGGCCTCTTTCCACCATTTCCTTTGTAGTTCACTCATTATGCTTGTCGGACTTATGCTTTTATGCTTCGCTCATAGTTATACCGCGTGCTTGGGCTTCTATGACATCGCCTTCGGTAACGTATTTAGGTTCGACATCTTTGGTAATAAACAAACAGGCGACTGCGGCCAAAATAAAACAAATGCCGCATAGAACCAGGGCATTACGCGGATCACCCTGAAGCAGAGTGTTGTAATAAAATCCCGCCGTCAGGTTGTTCATGATCTGGGGAATGCAGATGAATGCGTTGAGCAATCCCATATAAACTCCGATTCGCTTCGGCGAAACTATCGAAGTCGTCATAATAAACGGAATTGTAATTATCCCCGACCAGGCAATTCCGACGCCCACCATGCACGCCAAAACTGCATAAATATTCGTGAACAAAAGCATTGAGATAAAACCGATTCCGCCGAAGGCCAAAAGCACCCCGTAAGTCATTCGTGTGCCGATTGCTTTAACGATTGCCGGAATCAAAAACGCCATCACGACCGTCGTAAAATTCATGACAACAAATGCCGGTCCGCCCCATGATGAACCTTCGGCAAAATTCGGCGAATCGGGCGAAGGTGCGTTAAACGAATGTCTCGCAATCGAAAGCGAAAGATATTGCCACATAAACGGCAAGCCATACCAAGTGAACAATTTCACCCACCAGATTCGCCGCAAGCCTTGCGGCATATCAATGACGGCTTCCCAAATATCCTTGAATGCGTGACCGATCCTGCCGAAAAATCCGCCTTTCGCCGCTTGTTCGGCTCGAAATTCTTCAAGATTGTCGGGCGGATATTCATCGGTGGTGAAATTCGTCCAAGCCATCGAAACGAGCATCGCCACTACGCCGATGACGAACGAATATTTCACGATGTCAGGAATATGTTTGCCGCCTTGCGTGTCGCCGGAAACGCCGGAATATAGCAAAAGCAGTGGCATAACGCCTGCTGCGATCTGTCCGCCAGCGATCATAAACGTTTGGACGGAGAAACCGATCGTGCGTTGTTTGCTGTTGAGTTTGTCGCCGACCATCGCTCGATACGGTTCCATTGCCGTATTCATCGACGCATCCAAAATCCAGAATAATCCGACTGCCATCCACAACACGGAGGAATAGGGCATCAGCAAAACCGCGACGCTTCCCGTCAATGCACCGACCAGGAAAAATGGCTTTCGCCGCCCGAACCGCGTCCACGTTCCATCACTGATGGCCCCGATTATAGGCTGGATCAGCAAACCCGTGATCGGTCCCGCCAGCCACAGCACGGGCAATTTCGATTCGTCCGCATCGAGGTAACGAAAGATCGGACTCAGGTTAGCCTGCTGCAACCCGAAGCCGTATTGAATGCCGAGAAAGCCAAAGCTCATATTCCATATCTGCCAGAACGACAGCATCGGTTTTGGTTGTGTGTTCATGATTCTTCGGTCTCTCCTAATTCATTAATTCCAAGACAACCGCTTCATACGGTTTCAATTTTTCCCCGACGGTCGGTGTCGGATAATTTCCCAACAGGACTCTAGCGTTGCCTAGATCAAATCCGCTGATGACGGCAGATTCAACCGCCTTGAAGTTAAGCAGTATCAGAAGCTTCTTTCCGTTCAGTTCGCGGGTGTAGGCATACACGTTTTCATTCTCCTTATCGATCAGAGTGTATTTGCCGTAGACCAACACAGGTTCCGCCTTGCGAAGCGCGGTCAGTTTTCTGAAATAATTTAAGGGAGAGTTCTGGTCTTTTTCCTGTGCCGTGACGTTTACGGTTTCGTGATTTGGGTTAACCTTCAACCACGGCATTCCAGTCGTAAAGCCGCCGTTCGCTGTATTGTCCCACTGGAACGGCGTGCGTCCGTTGTCGCGGGCGGCTATCTTTTGCGATTCCATAAAGCTTTTTAGATCGCCGCCTTCTTTCTCGATTCCCTTGTACCAGTTGATCGATTCGATATCCTTGTAGTCTTCTATCTTGTCGAACTTGATATTGTTCATCGCAAGCTCGTCGCCGAAGTAATAATAAGGCGTAGCCCTCATTGTCAACAGAAACGTCGAAAGCATCTTTGACGAAAGCTCACGAAACTCCGGCGAGTCGTTGCCCCAACGCGTGACCATTCGCGGCTGATCATGGTTGCCGAGATAGATCGTCCCCCAGCCTTTCTGTTCGAAATTATCGCTCCACTTCGAATAGATCTCTTTAAATTTGACCAAACTCCAGCCTTTCGGATCGATCATCTTTTTGCCGCCGGGAATATAGCCAAAATCAACTCCTTCAAAGTGGTAGAGCATGTTCAGCTCATTACGGGTTTCGTCCACAAACAGGTGGGCTTCTTCTGGCGTAGCGCCGATCTCGCCAACGGTCATGATGTCGTATTTCGAAAGAACCTCGCGGTTCATCTCTTGTATGTACTCATGCAGATTCGGACCGCTGCGGTAAAATTTTCCCCAGTCTCCATTCATTGCCGCGGGCATTTCCGGAAAGCTGGTGTCTTTTGAAATAAACGGGATCACATCCATCCGAAATCCATCGACCCCCTTGTCGAACCAAAACTTGATCATTGAATACATTTCCTGCCGGACTTTCGGATTTTCCCAATTCAGGTCAGGCTGTTTGTCGGAAAAGATGTGCAGATAATACGAGTTCGAAGGCGCGTCATATTGCCACGCATCGCCCTCGACATCGAAAAAGCTCCGTCGCTGTGCCGGTTTTCCTTTTTCCGCCGGCCACCAGTGGTAATAATCCCGGTACGGATTATCGCGTGACTTTCTCGATTCTTGAAACCAGCGGTGTTCGTCGCTACTATGATTTGCGACGAGGTCGAGTACGACCTTTATTTTTCGGTCATGAAACCCCTTAAGCATTTCGTCGAAGTCTTTCATCGTCCCGAATTCTTTCATGATCGCCTCGTAGTCGCTGACGTCGTATCCCATGTCATCATTCGGCGAAGCAAAGATCGGGTTCAGCCAAACCACATCGATGCCGAGGCTCTTTATATAGTCGAGTTTTTCGATGATCCCGCGCAGATCGCCTACGCCATCATTGTTAGTGTCCTTGAACGAACGTGGATAGATCTGATAAACAACTGCCTCCTTCCACCATTTGCGGTTGGGAATCTGGTCAACGGAAACACTCGACCTGTTCGCGTCGAGCTTCGACGGTCCTGACGGCTGGCCGCATGACACCGTCAATAGGGTCAGAACCGACAATACAGTTAATAACTTAATCTTCGGCATCTGTTGATCCTCCTTCGAACAGCCTGGCCTTTGACGTTTCGATCCTCACAAGGTTCTCTTCAAAAGACATTTCTTCCGGTTGCGAATCTGGCGGGTAAAAATGTTGCTGATAGACAGGATAAGCTTCAGAGCGGAGATGCGACAGCATGTGATGTCCGGTTCGGACGCCTCGTTCGTGCCTTAACGCCGAAATGTCTATCGGTGCAACGACAATTTTTTCCCCGTGTCCTTCGCTTGCTTTCGCTAATATTCGGCCGTCGAAGTCCACGATCATCGAACCGCCCGACCATGAATAAGGCGGATAGTTTTTCAAACTCGCGGCCTGATTCGACGCAACGACATAGCACATATTTTCCAAAGCACGACACCGGTTGACGATGGTCCACCAGTCCATCGGCTCGGTCGCGTTCCATGGGTCCATATAAGCCGAAACGCGGACCAGGACTTCGGCTCCGTTCATTGCAAGCTGGCGCAGAGCTTCGGGAAAAAGCCAGTCGTAACA
>JABFSB010000226.1 GCA_013140875.1 Acidobacteriota bacterium | reverse complement strand
GAAAAAACTCGGCCTGCTTAAAGGTAAGACGAAAGACCTGATCAAGAAAAAGGCCTACATGAAATACTACATGCACGGCGTCGGCCATTATTTAGGAATGGACGTTCACGACGCCGGTCGCTATTTCACCGACCAAACCGCCAAAAACTCGCGTCCCTTCGCGCCCGGCATGGTCCTGACCGTCGAACCGGGCCTCTACATCCCGCCCGACGATAAATCCGCCCCCGCCAAATACCGCGGCATCGGCATCCGCATCGAAGATGACGTTCTCGTCACCGGAACCGGCAACCTCAACCTGACCGCCGGGGTACCCAAAAACCCGGACGAGATCGAGGCGTTGATGAACAAAATGTAATCGGAACCCCGAAGCCGCAGCGACCGGATTCTTCGATTGGCATAATTCGCGGGCAAAAATTTCACCGAACCGATGCTCGATCTTTCACCTATCACAGCGCTCCTTGATGTTAAAGAAACCTTTTTCACGGTTTTCGAACATCAGGTCAGCTAGGTCGAATTTGTCGGCACGGTCCTGGGCTTGATCTCGGTTTTCCTGGCGGCGAGGGCCAATATTTTTACCTGGCCTACCGGAATAGCAAACGCCTTATTTTTTCTCGTCATTTTTTACCAGATACACCTCTACTCAGACATGTTTCTGCAAGTGTATTTTTGCGGGATGGGCGTTTACGGCTGGTTTTCGTGGAAAAACAAAGCGGAGCACCGGCAAAGTTCGATTCGCAGCCTTAGCGGTACCAACCGGCTGCGGCTTGCGGGCTTCATCGCGGCCGTAACGCTTGTTGTCGGCACGTTAATAGCGCAAATACACCTGCTGCTGCCGCAAGTTTTCGCGGCACCCGCATCCTTCCCGTACGTCGACACCTTCATCGCGATCTCAAGCATTCTGGCAACGATCCTGCTCGCCCGCCGTATATTCGAAACATGGGTGTTGTGGATAATCGTCGATATCACCAGCATCGGCCTTTATTCCATAAAAGGCGTAAAACTGATCGCGCTGGAATTCGTCATCTTTCTCGCCCTCGCCGTGCTCGGAATCCTGAGTTGGCGTCGTCTGTGGAAAAAAAACGGCCTCGCCACAGCCAGCTAGCGTCATTTTTTTAATGATACAGCCGTCCTAATTTTCCAATCTCTTTTCTGGAAGTCCTATTCAAAACCCCGAAATTACGGAATTAGAGAAAATTTGGAGAAAAATTGGAAGACTTTTAAAGGACATTTTGATGAGATTTAAGTTAATGTGTTTGCACCTTCGGTCTTAATCAATTTGAAATCTCTCGAAAGGACGGACAAACGAAATGTATAAGAACAGTCTCGCAATCCTTTTTCTCATCGTTTTAAGCGTGTGCGTATTTCCGGGCAGTTCGAACGGATACCAATTTGGCGAGTGGTCGGCACCTGTGAATTTGGGGCCGCCGATCAATTCGAAGTTTGTGGACAGTGCCGCGGTCTTGACTGAAGACGGGCTTAACCTGTTTTTCACTTCGACGCGGCCGGGCGGTTCGGGGAACGAAGATCTGTGGGTTGCCAGCCGCAGCAGCGTGAATTCGCCGTGGGGTCAGCCGGTTAATCTGGGCTCGTCGATAAATGCCGGCGGGCTGGACAGACTGCGAAGCATTACTCCGGACGGACACATTCTGCTGTTTCAAAGCGACCGGGCCGGAGGCGTGGGCGGAAACGATATTTGGGCCTCTTATCGGGAGAGCACAAAGGACAACTTCGGCTGGCAGCCGCCGGTCAACATGGGGTCGGTCATAAACACCAATTCCGAAGAGGTGGCGGCAAACTATCTTTTCGAATCTCTCGGCACCAGCAGCAAGCTCTTTTTCTCGACGGCCCGCCCGGATATGGGGCTCGGCAATGCGGACATCTACACCAGTGAGATAACGCCGGCCGGAACCTTCGGACCGCCCGTAAACGTTAGGGAACTGAACAGCCCGTACCGCGACACGTGTTTTTGGGTCAGGGATGACGGCCTTGAAATAATTTTCAGCTCGTCGCGGGCGGCAATGAACAACGATCTCCCGGCATTAGACATGTGGGTTTCGACCCGGGCGAGCACGCTTAGGACGTGGTCGCCGCCCGTACGATTGCCATACCCGATAAATATGGAAGGTTTTCTGGACGTGAATCCATCTCTATCCGCCGGCAATACGGTAATGCTATTTACGTCCGAGCGGCCCGGCGGCGAGGGGGTGCAGGACATCTATATGACGACGCGGAAAGCACGTTAGTACATAACGACGGCATTTAATGCGGCCAGTTCTGGTCGTAGATCGCCTTGTATCTTGGGTCTGAGCGGAGCGCGTCGAGATTCGGGTCGATCCTCAGTTGGGCCATGAAAAGATGCCCTTTCGGCAGGGCTTTTTGCAGGTAGGCGAACGCCTTGTCCTTATCACCGACCTGGGCGGCGAGCGAAGCTATCTCACTATAGTTTTCCGCTCCGCTCCGATCTTTTTCCTCAGCGATCTCGAGACGTTTTTGCAAAACACCGGGCCAGCCGGATTTTGCATAGATGTTTTTGAATGAATCAAGCTCCTTTTGGCCCACGCCCTTCAGCGATTCGAAAACCAAAAACCACTCGAGGGCGTTGTCGAAATCGTCATTCTGCTCATAAGACATGAATAGATAGCCGGTCTGTTCGACGATGTCATTTTGGTCGATCTGGCGCGCCTTTTTCACCTGCTCGATTGCCTCGTCATAGCGGCGGGCGAAGAAAAGAGAGCGGCCAAGAAGTTTCTCGGTCCACGAAAGATTCGGCTCAAGATCGATAGCCTTGCGCAGCTCGGTCACCGATTCGTTTCCCCGCTCGATGGCTGTCAAATAAATACCGTAATACCGACGGACAAAAGCGGAATTCGGTGCCAGTTCCAATGCCCGCTGAAAAGAGGTTTCCGCCGTATTCAATTCCCCAAAACAGGTGAGGGAATTAATGCCGTAGAGCGCGTAAGCGTCGCCCAGATCAGGGGCCACGGCCAAGGCTCGGTTTGCCGCTTCACGCGCGGCTGGGCAATGTTCCTCTCTCTTACCGCCGTTTACGAAGCTGCTTTCATGAGCAAACGCCAGTTTTCATGCCGTAACGGTAATGTTCCCACGCTTCGTCATTGTTCGTACTACGGTTTAGGACCGGCTTTACCGGAGCAAATTTCAGTTTCGAAAGCAGCTCCGGCGCGATCTTTAAAGATACATTTTCCGCCGCTGAGTAACGGTTCGAACCATCCAGATCATAACTCGAGGTCGCGGCGACGGAACCATCAGCCACGTTCAAAAGCTTCCATGTGCCGCGAAGGCGGCCGTCCGCGACCACGTAGCTCGATTCGACCACATAGTTCGCCTTTTGCTCCTTTCCGATATTCACCGCGTCCTGCTTTACATCCGTATACCCGCGCACGGCGCTGAACGAACGCACCTGAAGGTTTCTCGCTCCCTGACTTAACTGGGTGATGAGCGAATCGGCAAAGAAAAGGTCATAGGCCTCGTCGCGGCTTGCCGTATCAATCGGCCGGAACGGCAGGATAACGATGGAAACAGCCGGTCCCGATTCTCCGGTTGCTTGCCCGTTCCATTTCAGAGCGAGAAACGCCAAAAGGGCTGAAGCAATCAGGACCGCCAGGCCCAGAAATATAACTCGGTTCGAAAATGCTCCTCTAACCGGCGGCGCATAAGCATGCGGTTCGGCCGCATCCGATTCAATGCTCGGCAGATCCGTGAAAATTGCCGGCTCGTGATCGATATCGCGTGAAAGCATGGACACACCCTCACCATCCTCACGATTCACCTCGGCAACGAATCGATAACCTTTCTTCGCAACCGTCTCTATGTATTTATGCTCATTGTCCTCGCCGAGCGCACGGCGCAACGTGTGGATGGCGCGGGTCAGGTTTGCGTCCTCGACAAACGAATCAGCCCAGATCGTTTGCATCAACTCCTCTTTTTCCACCAGGTGCCCGCTGCGTTCGACCAGGTACGCAAGCAGATCGAAGGCCTTCGGCGTAAGCGGGACGGGCGTCCCATTATTGAACATCTGCCGCTCGGCAACGTCCAGCCGAAATGACTTGAAGCAATACAATTGCCGGGGAGTGCCGTTCATTTCCGTCCCTAATAAATTCTGGAGAAAATCTGGAGTTTTTTTCAAAGACATTTAATTCCTCCGTCAATTAGATTGCTTGAGCGAAGCAAAATCATCGCCGGCTGCTTTATGAAAAAGGCAGATGTCCTGAAAAACGTTGCCCCAAAGTATATCGCAGCCGGCGGCCAAACAGAAGAAAAAACGGAGGACGGAAAAATGAAAAACCTAACGGGAAAATTAGCCTTTCTATTAGTTTTAGCGATAACAATCACTATTGCCCAAGCCGGTGTCTATGCTCAATCGTCGGAAGAGGTCATTCTGCAATGGAACCGCGTGCTGATGACGACGATCAACACGCCCGGACAGCAGCCGGCGACGGTCTTGGCCGGACGATCTACGGCGATGGTACATCTGGCAATGTACGATGCCGTGAATTCGATCGAGGGCTCGCACACCCCATATTTAACGGACGTTCCGGGCAGCCCGAACGCTTCGGTCGAAGCGGCGGCGGCGCAAGCGGCACATGACGTGTTGGTAAACCTGTTCCCGACGCGCCAGTCGATTTTCGACGCCGAGCTGGCGGCGACCTTAAGCGGCATCGAGAAAAACCGCGCCCGGCAGGGGATCGCCGTTGGCCGAATCGCGGCCGAGAATATCATCGCCAAACGCGCCAATGACGGGTGGTTCGTGACGCCGCCGGCGTACGTTTTACCGACGACGCCCGGCAACTGGCAGCCGACACCGCCGGCGAACGCGGCGGCCGCACTTACGCATTTTTCCGGCGTTCAGCCTTTCGCGACGAGCGGTAGTGGACAGTTCAGCCCTAACCCGCCGCCGTCCTTGACGAGCGCCGAATATACAGCGGATTTTAATGAGGCCAAAACGCTCGGCGCGGTAAACAGCACGACGCGCACGGCCGAACAAACGCTGATCGCCCAGGTTTGGGCAAACACCCCGAACACGCTGGTCGTCTGGAACAACGCCGCCCGCGACGCGTCGGTTTCACGCGGATTGCCGACCGCCGCAAGGGCAAGGTTGTTCGCCCTATTCCACATGGTCTTCCACGATACTTTGCAGCAGACATTTTCAAGTAAGTACGTTTACGGCTTGTGGCGGCCGGTGACGGCGATCCGTCGGGCGGACGAGGACGGAAATCCAAACACAGAGTCGGACTTGGCGTGGACGCCGCTGCTGGTGACCCCGCCGTACCCGACATATGCCGGCAACGCCGCCGGGCAAGGCATAAGTTTTGCCACAATACTCGGCCTGGTCTTCGGCCGCGACGATATCCCGGTAACCGCGACCTTCGCCGGACCGCCCGCGGCGATGCGGTCATATGCCAGCTACACGGCGATGGCGAACGAGCAGGCACGCAGCCGAATCTACGGCGGGATCCATTACAACTTCGACACCGTCGCCGGCCAGGCGATCGGGAAGAACGTAGCAAACTATACTTTTCTTAATTTCCTAAGGCCGCGCTGTTCCGGCAATTGACGGCGCGTACAAAAACCGCCCCGGAATGCTGTTTCGCCGGGGCGGTTTTTTTAACTTGAAAAGAAAATTATTTACCCGATTTCGCGATCGCGAAGGCCGCTATGTAACCCGCCGGCGTGATCGGAGTGCTCGTTTTCGGATACGGAGTCAGGGCTGTCAGTTTTATTTCCTGGCCTTCGAAAACGGCTGATTTATCGGGCTGATTTGTGTTCAGCTCGAACTCGGCCGTTTTGCCGTTTTTGCTGACTTGTATCTTCACCCTGGCGACACCGGCCCAAATGCATCGAGCATTCTCGGGGCAGCGCGAATCCTCGGTCACGGCAAGGAATTTGACGCTGACACGGCCGGTTTTCGCCGTCTTTTGCTGGCCGGTTTTCAGAGAAATCTTTTCCAGATTTTGGGCCGGCACAAATGTCGTTAACAAAAGAATTACAAAAGAAAATGCAACGGTTGTCATGATCTGCTCCGGCGCCCGAGGAATCGGGAAAAGCCGTATTGTTAGAACGAAACAAGACCCGCGAAGTTGCGTGGAAACTTCAGGCCGCCCTCCCGGCTCCCTGCTCGATCTTTTCGACAATCGCCCGGGCGAACTCGTTCGTTTTGGCCGTACCGCCAAGGTCCTTTGTGATCGTTTTGCCATCGGCAAAAACGGCGAGCAGGGCATCGTTGAATCGGTTGCCGGCGTCTTTTTCTCCAATATGATGCAGCATTTGAATGGCCGAAAGCATTAATGCGGTTGGATTGGCGATGCCCTGTCCGGCAATGTCGGGTGCCGAGCCATGGACCGCTTCGAACACCGCGCCTAGTTCGCCGATGTTCGCTCCCGGTGCAAGGCCGAGCCCGCCGATCAGGCCGGCGCACAGATCTGAAACGATATCGCCGTACAGATTCTCAAGCACCAGGACATCGAACTGTTCAGGCCGCATCACGAGCTGCATGCAGCAGTTGTCGATGATCTTGTCGTCGGCCTCGATCTCGGGATAATCCTTCGAGACATTGTAAAAGCATTCGAGAAACAGGCCGTCCGAAAGCTTCATTATGTTCGCCTTGTGAACGGCCGTAACTTTTTTTCGGTTGTTGAGGCGGGAGTATTCAAAGGCGTATTTCGCGATCCGCGTCGATGCCTTTTCGGTGATTATCTTTATGCTTTCGACCACTCCGGGTATAACGACGTGTTCGAGTCCGGCGTAAAGGTCCTCGGTATTTTCGCGGACGATTACGAGGTCGAGCTCCGGATAGCGGCACGGCACATTCGGCAAAGCCTTGACGGGACGGACATTGGCGTACAGGTCGAGCGCCTTGCGCAAACCGACGTTTACCGAAGTAAAACCCTTGCCGACCGGCGTCATCTGCGGCCCTTTCAATGCAACCTTGTTTCGCTTGATGGAATCGGTCGTCGATTCGGGCAGCGTCGTGCCATATTTTTCCTGCGCCTGGGCACCCAAAATGTGCGTTTCCCATTCGATATCGACGCCCGTCGCCTCGATTACGCGGACCGTCGCGGCCACAATCTCCGGCCCAATGCCGTCGCCCGGAATTAGAGTGATATTATGTTTCATTTGGCGAAATCCCGTTTTCGAAACTTTTCTGCAAAATAGGAACCAAGGCCTAATTTACAGGTGCGGTCGATAAACGACAAGTCCGAGGAATTTTGTGAATTACGATGTGCTCATTATTGGCGGCGGCGTGATCGGGCTTAGCATTGCCCGTGAGCTGGCGAGCCATAGGGTAGGCCGGATCGCGGTCGTGGAACGTGGCGGTGTCGGCCGCGAAGCTTCGTTTGCCGCGGCCGGAATGCTCGCTCCGAGTGCCGAAAACGAAACGGCGGACGATTTTTATCGTTTGTGCGATGCGTCGAGAAAGATGTATCCGCTGCTGGCCCGCGAGTTGGCCGCAGAAACGGGTATCGATGTTGAACTCGACCGGAGCGGGACGCTCTATGGCGCGTTCACCGGGGATGACGCGCGGCACTTGAACTCGCGTTTTGAGCGGCAGACGGCCGTCGGTATTGCGGTCGAAAGATTGTCGGCGTCGGACACGATCAAGGCCGAGCCGCACATTTCGCCGACCGTTCGCGAGAGCCTGTTTTTCGCCAATGACTGGCAGGTCGAGAATCGACGCCTGCTTACGGCACTGGAAGCGAGCGTTCGCGGCTCGAACATCGGGATTCTGGAAAATATGCCGGTCGATTCATTGATTCTCGATAAAGGCCGCGTATGCGGCGTTGAATCGAATGCTTCGACGATAAGTGCAGGCACGACTGTGCTTGCAACCGGTGCGTGGACGTCGCTCATCAAAATCGCGGGCGACGCCGTGCCGCTTGAGGTTAAGCCGATTCGCGGTCAAATGATCGGTTTTTCACCGCCTGACCGAATGTTCCGGCGGGTGATCTACAGCCCGCGCGGCTACGTTGTCCCGCGGGCCGACGGGCGAGTTCTGGTCGGGGCAACGGTCGAGGACGCGGGATTCGACAAATCGGTCACGGGCGAAGCGGTCGGGCAGTTAAAAGAATGTGCGTTCGAGATTGCACCATTGCTTGTGCGACACGAAATTTTGGAAAAATGGGCCGGCTTGCGGCCGTTCGCGGCGGATGGGCTGCCGGTGATCGGGCCGGTTCCAGGTTTTGACGGTTTAACGGTCGCGACTGCTCATTACCGAAACGGAATTCTGCTCGCACCGATCACGGCAAAGATCGTTGCGGAAAATATTGTCGATGGATCGGGCACGGAATACTTTGATATTTACGGCCCGAAACGATTGTTCGAAAAAGGTTTCAATGCGAATGCGTAAGCGGAGATTAAAATACGGCTATCTATTTCGGAAAAGTTACAGGACGGCTTTTGTTCTGGGCTGGATTTTGCTTGCGACGGTTTTTACGACCGCGCAATCGCGTCGTGTCGCTCCGCAGAGCGCCGCTGCGTCCGCGGCCCCTGAAATTTCGGTAAAAGCGATGTTCGATGAGGCAAACGGCTATAACAAAGCCAGATTCGCCGAGTTCGAGCAGAAAAAAGTTCCGTACACCGAAGCTCTTCGTTTGCAGACCGAGCGTGAACAGAAACAGCTTGCCGCAAAATACGCCGCGTCGGCCGGTTCAAGGCCGAACCTAACAACCGACGACGTTTATTTCGTCGGCCTGCTTCACTGGATCGCCGAAAACCTTGACGGCACGAACGGATCGCTTCGCCGATATTTGACCATGCCCGAACCCGCGGCCGACAAGTCACAGACTGCTCGTTCGATCATTGCTGTGATCGCCGCAAAACAGCATAGGTTCGACGATGCAAAAACGACGATTGCCGAGTACTTAAAGAGCACGCCCGTAAAACTCAGCGATCGAACTCGAATGGAAAGCGAGCTGGCGAAGGCATACTTCACCGACAAAAACTATGCGGAAGCCGCGGCCCACTCTGCCGAGGCGTATAAGGCCGCAAAAGCCGTCCTGCTCGACAGCGGAATAACTCAGCGTGGCCTGGACGAAACGCTCGACAACGGAATGCAGCTGTTCGAAAGTCACCGGGCCGCCGGCAATGCAAAAGAGGCCGAACTGGCGCTGGACGATCTTCGCAAAACCGGAGCATCGATCGGCTCGCCCAGTCTTTTTGCGTACGCCGCCGATAAGTTGATCGTCTATCTCATCGACAGCGGCCGCAAGCCGCTGGCCACGGAAACTTATCTTTCGATGCTGATCGCGGCCGGAAAAGAACTGCCGTCAAAACCGCAGCAGGACCAGGCCGTAGCCCTGATCAGGAGACGCGAAAAACAGTACAAGCTGCTTGGCGAATCGGCGCCGGAACTTACCTCGATCGATCAATGGTTTCCGGGAAATGCGCAAACTATGAGATCGCTTCGCGGCAAGGTCGTCCTGCTGGATTTTTGGGCCACGTGGTGCGGGCCGTGTTTTGATGCGTTTCCGGCATTGGCCGAATGGCATCGCGATCAGGGGCCTGACGGGCTCGTGGTCCTCGGAGTAACGCGATACTACGGGCGCGGCGACGGTTCGCAGCTCGATATCCCGAACGAGATCGCTTTCCTCAAACGCTTTAAGGGAAAGCACGACCTGCCGTACGATTTCGTCGTGGCGAAAGATCAAACCTCACAATTCGCGTATGCGGCGACCGGCCTTCCGACAACGGTTCTTATCGACCGCAAAGGCGTGATACGCTACATCGAAAGCGGTACGAACCCGACGCGCGTCGAGGAATTGCGGCAAGTAATGCTGCGGCTTTTGGAAGAGAAATAGAAAATTTCGGTTTTCCGCGGCAGATTGAGCATTAAACAGCTTTGATCGACCACGGAAGCAGAAGAAAAAGAGGAAAAAAGAAAAAGAAGGATAGAGAGAAAACCCTAGACGACGAGAAAATGTCCGCGGTGCCCAAAAAAGCGAGTACGGAAAAAACAAAAACGCAAAGCTTTTACGACAGCATTGCCGAGGTGCACAACCTTGCGCTTCGCGTGAACGGCTATCGAAAGTCGGTGGCGAAATACCTGCGTTCGCTCGATCTCGACATCGGCGCCGATTCGTTTGTTCTCGACGGCGGCAGCGGCACGGGAATCGTCACTCTGGGCTTTCAGGATGCCGGCTTCAGGCCGCGGCAAACGATTGCTTTCGATCTTTCGGCAAAATCGCTGCACGTTGCTCGTGACGAATTCAAAAAAGAAAAAAAGATCGACCACAAACTGATTTCGCCCGTTCAGGGCAACATTCTCGATCTTCCGTTTGCCGACGACACCTTCGACCTGATCCTGAGCTGCGGCGTGCTTGAGTATGTGACGCTGGATCACGGGTTGCGTGAAATGTCACGAGTGCTCAAGGTCGGCGGCAAGCTCGTATTTATTCCGGTCAAACCTTCGCTGGTCGGCTCCGTGCTCGAATTTCTTTACAAGTTTAAGATCCATCCGGTCGAAAATGTAAGAAAGATTTCACAGAAGTATTTTAAGATCGTCGGGAATCACAAGTTTCCAATATCGGAGCCGATGGGCTGGTCGAAATCGATCTTTCTCCTGGAAAAAAACCGGCCGCCGAATTCTAAAACCCGATGAAAAAAAAGAGCACCGGTCCGCTCATAATCGGCCACCGCGGAGCAAGCGCCAGGGCGCCCGAGAATACGCGGGCGGCCTTCATCAAAGCTATCGAAGCCGGGGCCGACGGTCTAGAGTTCGACGTTCGCCTGGCGCGTGACGGCGTACCGGTGGTCTTTCACGACGCGACGCTTAGCCGTACCGGCGGCGTCAGCGCGGCCGTGTCGGACCTAACGTCGGACGAGCTTAGCAAGATCGATATTGGAAGCTGGTTCGGACGCGTGCACAAGCGAAATATCGGCGAAGATTTTGCTTCGGAAACGATACCCACACTTGCTCAGACACTGGATCTGATCGGCAGTTTCGACGGGATAATCTTTATCGAACTAAAGTGCGGAGAACGCGAAGTCGAAACTTTGACCGAAGCGGTTTGCGCCGTCCTGAAAGGCTCACCGCTTCTGCCGAACGTGATCTTAAAAAGCTTTAAGCTGGCGGTGATCACGCGGGCAAAGGTCCACCTTCCCGGGATTCGGACGGCGGCGCTTTTTGCACCGAAAATAATGACGATCCTGCGAAAGGAAAAGCACCTGGTCAAGATCGCCGAAGAATTCGGGGCCGATGAGCTTTCGATCCACTTTTCGCTTGCCACCCGCAAGCTGATGGAAAAGGCCGCAAAGCGCAACTTTCCCGTCAATGTCTGGACGGCGGACAGTTCGCGTTGGGTGAAACGAGGCACCAAACTCGGCCTAAAGTCGATAATTACGAACGACCCGGCAAAGCTCCTCGCCCGCCGTGCCGAAATTTAATAACGACTGGATTGAATCTTTACTTAACGTTCTTTATTGCTTCGGTTTAGCAAATTTTGCGTCGTCGATCTTGACGTTGTGCTTTACCTCGGTTGAGGTCATAACGATCGTGAATTGTGTGGTCTGTATGCGGATGCGAAATGGAATCAGCACGCCATCGACCGGCCGCATATCTTCGTAAAACGTGGTCATTTGCTGTTTGCCTTCGGGCGTGACCGCGGTCATGTCGGACCGCAGCATCAGCCCCGTCTGCGTATCGAAATACCAGGTTTCGGAAGGCACGTCCTCGGCCGCGGCCGTGATCACATAAACTTCGCGGTCGCCGACCTTCTCGATCCCTTTGAACTCTAGTTTCGGGAAGAGCTGTTCCAGCTTGACATCACGATAAAAATTGTTGCTTTGCCTGATCTGAAGCAACTCTGTCCCGGTACGGTCCCGGCTGCCCTGAATCGGATTTACCGCCCAGGACGTTTTGTCGTCCGAGCCTTCGATCATATCGCCGATCCCGCCAATTGACAGTTTTGTATATGTCCTGTATTCCGGCGCGGCATATATTTCGAACGTGCCTTTCAGGTTCATCGGAACAAATTCGACGGTACCCGACATAACGCGTGACTTTATTTTTTGAATGGCCTCGCGGCCGCCAAGAGCCTTTACATACTGATCGATTACCTCTTTAGCGGTCGGCAACTTAGCCGGCTTGACCGGTTCCGTCTTTTGAGCTGTGGCGACAAAGCCAAGGGCAAACAAAGTTACGAGGACAAATACTGTTCTGAGTTTCATAAAATAAGTTCGAACGCACCCGGGTTTACTGAGCTTTATTTGATGCCGCAATCGGTTTCCGGATCAGTTTTACGGCCTCGTCAAGTTGTGTGTCTCCGCCCGCCAAAAGGGCCGCGCGTGTTTGTTTTACTTCGATGTCCGGGGTCACGCCGCGACCTTCGATCAAAATATTCCTCGGCGAACGATAATCCGAAATTGCGTACTGGAAAAGATAACCGGTCGGCAATTTTTCAAAGACCGAGGGCAGCACCGCTCCGGCGGAAGTTTCGCCGATCAGAGTTGCACGTCCGGTTTCCTGCATCCCGGCGGCGAAAACTTCGCTGGTCGAACCTGTGCCGTGATCGGTCAACAGGACGATCTTTCCCGCGAACGGATCCGGCTGAGGAAAAGCGATGAATTCGGTCGAACCGTTTCGCATTTTCATTGAGCCAAGCGAGGCTTTTTCCTTGAATAACAATCCCGCCAATCCCGGTGCCATGCCGCCGACGCCGCCCGGATTGCCGCGAAGATCGATTATGATCGCCTTTGCACCCGCGAACTCGCGGACCGCTTTTCGCAGCTTCGCCATTTGCGGGATTACCCACATATTAAAACGGATATAGCCGATATTATCCGGCAGCAAACTCGATTCGAAAACAACTTCCTGCGGCGGAAAGTTTCCTAAGGCCTGCGACATTTCGCCGGTGAACGCGGCACGGGCGATCTCGAATTTTTGCGGCTTGTCGCCCGAACCAAGTACGTCCAGAACAAGTGTGGTGCCCGGTTTTGAATTTATCGCCGATTCGATTGTGCGTTCCTGATAGACCGCACGTAAGCCTTCGGTAACCTTGCGTATGGCAAGGGCCGTTTCGAGTTGAGCGGTTAGTTCCTTCCACGGCTTGCCGTCGATATGGGTAACGGCCTGACCGGTCTTGACACCGGCTAGGGCGGCCGGCGAATCGGCGTCCACGCGACTGATCACCGGAACACCTTCGATCATCACCACGTCGATGCCGGTCACGCCCCGGCCCGTCTGGGCGGCAACCATCTCGGCCGCCGGCGGGTGAATAGCGAAATGCGACAGCTTCAGTTCGCCCAGCATCTGCCGAAGAACGTCGTGAAATTCTTTTTCGGAAACGGCGGCTGCCGCTTTCGGCTCGTACACCTCTCGCACGCGCTTCCAGTCGACGCCGCCAAAGGTCGGATCGTAGTGCTTTTCGTTTACGGTCGTCCAGACTTTTTCAAAGGTCTTTTGGCGGACCTCGCGGACCTCGGCGGAGACTTGCGGAGCAGTCGCCACGGCCATCGACTGAGCGTTTGTCTGGAAGATAAAGAGCGAAAGAAGTAAGAAGGTAAAGAAAAACTTCATAGATTGCGGCCTTATCGAGGTTGACTCTCTCTTATACGATGCCCGGTTTTCACAGGTTGCAATATTTGCGGGGTCCCGGCCGCAACGCATACGGAAACTAAAGCCGATGTCGTATCTGCGACATCGGCCCGGGAAGAATTGAGTTAAGGGTTTTCGATCATTCGCCGTGGATCGGATCTTTTCGAAAGCCCAGTATGCTCTCGATAGAGGCCATGAAATTGTTCGGCAGCCAGAAATCGGGAACTGCTTTCGACGCGGAAGTAAGAGCCGTTCCGCATTGTGCACGGATCAGCACCGTGTTGATCCGCGACGAGGCCCGCAATGTAAAATCAACCGGCTGCGCGGCATTCGGCCTGGTAAATGCCGCCGTGACGGGATTGTACGTACCGATCGGAAATGCCGGAATGGTCACATTAGCGTTTGTCGCGCTCACGACCGTAAAGCTCTGCAGGCCGATCCCGCTGTCCGCGATGTCCACCGTGACCGATCCGGGTCCGGCCGTGATCGAAGAATAGGCGCCGGAACTGCCGGGAAATACATCCGTAATTGTGAGCGTCGGAGTACAAGTTCCACCGGGTGTCGGCGTGGGGCTGGGCGTCGGTGTAGCCGTCGGAGTCGGCGTAGCGGTTGGCGTGGGCG